>JAJFKA010000057.1 GCA_021773555.1 Gammaproteobacteria bacterium | reverse complement strand
GTTCCGTTAGACCCAATGCAACCAGGCTTCTTCCGGCGCAAATATCGTTTACGACACGATGCGCGATCTCTTCCCTTGCGTGCAGAGCAATCAATGAACCCATCAGTGACGCAAGAAGCTGGACATAAGACACATTGAAATCCGCGTAAGCTACGCCTTCGACGACAATACCGGCCGTGACAGAATCCAACCCCATGCCACCATACTTTTCGGGTAGTTCACATCCAATTAGGCCCAATGCACCCATTTCAAGACACAAATCGCGCCCAATGATACCGTCGAGCTCGCGCTGACGGTAATGGGGCGCGAGTTTATCGGCTCCGAATCGAGTTACTGTTTCTCTGAACGAATTCTGTTCAGGCGTAAATGAAAAATCCATAGCCACCTCCGTATCTGCGTCAATCACCGACCTGGTGAACAAACAATTAACGAACCCGCTTCATTCCCTTCAGCAGAATCTTCGTATGCATCTGATAGATGATGTTATTGACACACTCAATGCCTTTTGCCGCCTTTCCTACAACCTCATCTGAAATCGAATCAGACCCGAACCCTGTAAAGAATTGCTCAATTTCAAACTTTGCCAGCTGCAAGAGGGTTTCCTGATAAAGTCTCAATAATCCAAGGTCGTAACCTCTATCCTCAGTAAATCCAGCTTCCTTCATCAAACCCCACTGTTTCAGAATGATGACGTCCCTAAAACCAACATATTGATCCCCATCTCGCAGACGAATATCGATGATGCCAAGCTCAGAAATTTCCTGGATTTCAGCTTCAGAAATACCGCACTCGATAGCTATATCTGCGACAAGTTTATCTTCTGCTGGTGCCGTACCATTGACCAATACCGGCAATAGCTGCTTTAGTGCTGTCAACGTCGCTGGCTCGGAAACCGAGTCAAATTCTTCGTTCACTAATATTGACTTGATCCGGGCAAGAGACATCTCACGCTCCTGGCGCATATACCGAATGGCGATCAAACGCTTTACATGTACATCGGAGTAATAGGCGATATTGGGCTTTGGTCGATGAGGCTCGGGTAGGATTCCTTCACGGATGTAAAATCGGATGGCTTCCCTGTTAACACCCGATTTCGCCTCCAGGGCTTTCATTTTCATCGTAGCTTGAGAAGCCATTGCAGTTGTTCCGTGTTCTCTATTAGCAATAATTACCTAAGTGTACACTTTTGCGTATTACACATCTATACTACGCATTCTCAGGAAAGAAATTTGAGATGGATTTACAACTAAATGTCCTGCAATTGTACATACTCTTCAGCTGCCTGTTGACGGCTGGAATCAATTCTGTGAATGCCACAATCTACCAAGGTCTGTCGCCAAATCCGTAGAGAATCCGCGATAGAGAAACAAGAAAAGGAGAAGCACTTTGAATTTTGAAGAATATCAACATCTATTATTTGAACACTATGACAATGGCGTCCTGCTGGTAACGCTAAATCGACCTGATGTCATGAATGCCACGAATGCGAGGCTGCACTACGAACTCACCCAGGTTTGGGACACTATTGATCGGGATGATCGAACCAACGTGGTGGTCGTTACTGGCGCCGGAGATCGAGCTTTTTCTGCCGGGGGCGATCTGGAATGGATCTCCCAAATGGTGGGCAATGCAGAGATAATAAACTCCGTACAGCGAGAAGCATCTGATATCGTCTACAACCTTCTATCCCTGGATAAGCCTGTCATCTCAGCTATAAATGGAGTAGCCGTTGGCGCTGGCCTTGCTGTTGCTCTAATGGCCGACATCAGTGTTATGTCTGAAACAGCAAAGATTACAGATGGGCACGTGAAATTGGGCGTTGGGGCAGGAGATCACGCGGCAATTATCTGGCCGATTCTCTGTGGCATGGCAAAAGCAAAGTACTATTTGATGACTGCAGAATTCATTGATGGTATCACCGCTGATCGGATCGGTCTGGTAAGCCTGTGTAAACCCCAGGACGAGGTGCTACCAACCGCGATGAAAATTGCCAATCAGCTTGCGGAAGGCAGCCAACCAGCAATCCGCGGCACGAAACAAACACTCAATGGCTGGATAACCCAGGCAAAACCTATTTTCGAAAATTCTCTTCGAATGGAAATGTTGTGTTTTCTTGGCGAAGACGCGAAAGAAGGTGTGGCAGCGATCAGAGCAAAACGCAAGCCTAACTTTCCTTCAAGCAAACAAGCTGTTGCCGAAACGTGAAAACTCCGGTGACTGATTACTTTTTGCTTTTGTGATTCCCTTAGCAGGGATTGAGGACTGTAAAGTGGCATACGAATCTGTATTCGGTAGCAATCTGTTCAAGGATGTGAAAATTCTGGTCACTGGTGGCGGCTCAGGGATTGGGCGCTGCATTGCCCATGAACTAGCACACCTGGGTGGGGATGTGGTTCTACTCGGCAGGACAGAAGATAAACTCATCAACGTCCAACAAGAAATTAGTGACAGAGGCGGCCGGGCAGAGACCTGTGTTTGTGATGTTAGAGAATCTGAACAGCTGTTGCAGGCTCTCGGAGACCTCCCACCAGTGGATGCATTAGTCAATTGCGCTGGTGGCCAGTTCCCGGCCCTTCTCAGCGAGATGTCGAGCAACGGCTTTGATGCCGTCATCCGAAATAACCTGCTGTCCACTTTCAACGTTTCGAGAGCTGTTTTTGACCATAGCATGCGTGAACGAGGCGGTGTCATTGTAAACATCACCGCCAACGATGTCGGTGGCATGCCTTTGATGGCACATACGGGCGCAGCGAGAGCGGGCGTTCATAGCCTGACGCAAACGTGCGCACTTGAATGGGCTGAATTCGGTATTCGCGTCAACGCGGTTGGCCCGGGTTTCATCAGCTCCAGTGGTTACGACACCTACACGGATGAACGCATGACCCAAGCGATTAAATATTATCCTCCTCAGATGCCCGCTGGCCGCTCAGGTACCGAGTCAGAGATAAGCTCCATGGTCTGCTTCCTGCTTAGCCCTGGTGCCTCTTATATTACCGGTCAGGTACTGCGTGTTGATGGAGGAGCAAGCTTGAATGTTAACGCGGGTTTGTATGACACCAAACCCGCCAGGGATACCCAGCAATACGACGGTTTCGATCTGTCGCGAAAATGAGGAGCAACTAGTGGCTGACTGGATCGATCCCCGTGATCTATACACCGTAAAAGCAGTGCACAAGTGCTTGCTGGCACGGCATTAGCCGGGGTCTTTTGATACCGCTGCCACGGCTTCCAGCAACGCGGTGATGTATTCTTCTCGAACTTTGGTTGCGTGCGTTTCGATTGCAAGACACTCGTTGGAACTAAATCCCAGACTGCCAAGGATTTCACTGTTGGCTTCGCCTAACTCCGGCGCATTGCCCTTGGTGCTACCCGCTGTTTCACTCAACGTGACGAGATTGCCTACTGTTCTGGTGGCGCCGAGACCCGCCACTTCAACACTAGTCACATAGTTGTTAGCGATATTCTGTTCGTCATCCAGAACTTCCGACCAGTTTCGTACACGTTCCCAGATAATTTCCGGTTGAGTGTATAAAAATTCCTGCCATTCCTTCGTGGTCTTCGATTCAAAGATACTCGTTAGTCTCTGTCGGACTTCAACGGAATCTTCCTCAGTCAGCCCTTCTCCAAGCCTTTGACCTGGCGTCTGAAATCTGGGATCGATGGAAAGATCAAATGCCTCGGCGAAGATGCATAAACTGTCCCATGCTTCGAGATCCATGGCCAGTGCGAACAAAATAGCACCACCGTCTTTCGTGCTGTAGACGCCGTAAGGTCCGCTAATGTTGCCATGGTGGTTACCGGCCCGAGTCAACTCAGCACCTGTCATGTTGACGTGGGTGATTTCCCATTGCTGTAACCAGAGTGTGGTACCCAGTGCGCTCGTTTGTACGCGCTGAGCGACACCGAAACGCTCTCTTGAGAGCAGAGCGGTCATCACGCCAAGGGCTAAATGCATAGCTCCGGAGGTGTCGATCACGACTGCCCCGGGCAGGCTTGGGGCACGATCCGGGTAACCGGTGTGATTGATAAGGCCACCTCTGGCGGCAGCCGCCCCGTCGAGCATCGCCTTGTCAGCATCGGGACCGATGGGACCGAATCCATTGACAGACGCATAGACCAACTGTGGATACCGCGATTTAATATCATCGTAACCCAGCCCCATTTCCACGAGTGCAGGTTCACGAAAATTAGTGAGGAAGACATCGGCTTTTTCCAGCAACCGATGGATCGCCAAAATGCCATCTGGGGTATTGATATCTATACAGACCGATCGTTTACCACGATTCACAGTGATATATTGCGGCCCAATAATGCCGTCTGGTGTGTCGTTACCTACGCCTCTGCTGTAACGGCTGGCATCTCCCAATGGCGGCTCCACTTTTATCACTTCTGCACCCATATCCCGGAGGTAGAGCGCAGCCGCAGGTCCCTGAACAGCAACAGCCATTTCTACAACCATAAATCCTTCCAAAGGTTCTGCCATAAGATCTACCTGTATCGCCTAACTGAGATGTCCAGCATGCCAAAAATAGTGGCGGAACAGGAAGCCCTTTTTATCAAACTTGCATGTTGATGGAAGATGCGCCACATTGCCCAAAGTCGTGAGTAGTCTATGTCTGAACTGATACCAACCCTCGAGTACGCAGATCTATTGAGTGTGATGCTGGAGCCCAATTGGGCCGATGCGTGTTCCACTGAACCCGTCGCGTTGGCCTTCCACCTGCCGTTGGCGCCGCTGGACAGGAAAACAACGGCCAGTTTTGAAGAATGGCATAGTCACCAGTCGATCCCCATCATCGGTTTGTTACCGGAACACGGCGAATCGGATCTCAAGAATATTGTTGATATTGTAGTGGGCTCAGAGGAGCAGAAAGCCGTAGTATTTGAAAAAATTATGCAAAACCCCCGCGCTTCTGCGGTGCTGGTTCAGGTTGTTCGAAGTACACCTTTTTTGAAGACTCCGCAGGCGCTTGTACTTGAATCCCTTGCCTATTCAACCTTGCAGGGAGGTGTGGAATTTGCACAATGGCTCGACAGATTTCGGACAGGCGAACGGAAACAAAGTCAGCCTGGTGATTCCGTCGTGAAACTACATAGATCTGATGATCGATTGGAAATTCGGCTCAACACACCAGAAAACAGGAATGCGCTGTCAGTTGAAATGCGGGATGCTTTAACCGATGCCTTTAAACTGGTCACAATGGACCCGTCTATTAATCAGGTATCTGTTTCCGGCGAAGGTCCAAGCTTTTGTGCCGGGGGAGATCTGACAGAATTCGGTCAGTCCAATGATAGTGCGTTGGCTCATCACGTCAGGCAGTTACGAATACCAGCACAATACCTCGCGAGGCGTGCTGATTGTTACACCTTCCATCTGCACGGTGCCTGTATTGGTGCTGGAATTGAAATGCCTGCTTTCGCCCAGTGCCTGATTGCCGCCGAAGATACATTTTTTCAGCTACCGGAAGTCGGTATGGGTCTGGTGCCCGGTGCAGGGGGCTGCGTCAGTATTCCGAGAAGAATCGGTCGACAAAGGATGAACCTGCTGGCGATCACGGGGATGAAACTATCAGCAGAACAAGCATTGAAGTGGGGGATGATCGATGAAATTGTTTAACCAGAGTCGTCAATGAAAGGTGCGCTTTCACACTTTCGTATTTGCGATTTCACCGGCCAATTGGCAGGGGCCGGTGCAACCAAATGGCTGGCTGCATTTGGTGCAGAGGTTATTAGAATTGAAGACCCGCTGAGGCAAGGGCGCTGGGACATTCTAAGAGGCATTCCGCCGTTTGTTGATGATCGGCGAGGGATTAATCTGGGCGGCGCGTTCAACAATCACAACACCAATAAAAAGGGCATCACGCTTAATCTCAGGACCGAAAAGGGAAAAGAGATTCTTGCCGAAATCGTCGCCAAATCGGATGCGGTGACAGAAAATTTCGCGGCTGGTGTTTTAGAGAAATGGGGGTTTGGTTACGAATCGCTGAAGGCGATTAAGCCCGACATTGTGTACGTTTCCAATTGCGGCTTTGGTCACAAAGGTCCCTACAGCCGCTTCAAAACCTGGGGTCCAATCGTTCAGGCCCGTCTCGGGGCTCACCTTTACCTCAACGTTAGCAGATCAACCCCCTGCGGGCTGGGGATACTCGTACATGGATCACACCGGTGGCTACTACATGGCAATGGCCATTATGTTGGCACTACTGGAGCGAGATAAAAGCGGAAAAGGTCAGTGGGTTGACCTGGCGTGCACGGAAGCCGGGCTCAGTTTGCACGGTCCCGCACTGCTCGATTGGACTGTAAATAATCGGCCAATGAGAGCTGCTGGTGGCATCAATTCAAACCGCAGTCAGTATGCGGCGATGGCGCCTCACGGTATTTATCCCTGTGCTGGTGATGGCAGCGCTACTAACGAGGGTGCTGTTGATGACGAATGGATTGCGGTTAGCTGCCGCCATGATGGAGACTGGCAGAAGTTATCCGGGCTAATTGCTGAAGTACCTCACAACTCGGATGTGAACTGGTGCGATGAGTTTAGTGAGCTGCAGCAACGTCTTTCGAATGAGGACGAACTCGATGAAAAATTAGCAGAGTGGACAGCCACCTGGCAGAAACTTGATTTGCAGCAACGACTTCGCCAACTGGAAATACCCGTGGCAGCGGTTCAGATACCGCAGGAGCGAATTGATCACGATCCGACCACCGAGAACTTTGGTTTATGGCCTACCGTCAAACACACTGAAATGGGGGACGTCAGGGTCGACGGATTGCCCGTTCATTTTTCCCAAACAGATTGGGAGATGACCACGGGCGCACCTTGCTTGTCAGAACACACTGACGAGGTTCTCATTGATCTTCTCGGTAAAACACCGGACGAAGTAGCGACCCTGCGCGAGGAGAGTGTCATATGAGTGCGCTGGATGGTATCCGGGTCATCGAGATAGCCCATGAAAGAATTGCGTTTGCAGGAAAACTGATGGGGGATATGGGCGCTGATGTGGTTCTTGTTGAGCCATTGGCCGGTGATCCGACGCGGCTTCTACCACCCTTTGTCAATGATGAACCTGGTGAGAATCGAAGTCTCTATTTTATGCACAACAACACCAGTAAACGCAGCATTGTACTGGACCTTGATTCTGAAGATGACAGGGGAACCTTCCTGCGGCTCATCGAATCCGCCGATGTTCTGATCGAATCAGAACCAACGACTCGATTGTCCTCGCTGTCTCTGGACTATGCTGATCTGATCAAACGGCAACCGAAGCTGATACACGCTGCAATGACACCCTACGGCCGGGGCGAGCCCCTCAGTGACCTGCCCGTGACTGATCTGACCCTGATGGCCGCCGGTGGCCCACCCTGGAGTTGTGGCTATGATGACCATAGCCTGCCACCAATTCGTGGATGGGGAAATCAGGGATATCAGACGGGCTGCCATTACTTATTTATGTCGGTTTTAACCGCGCTGCTGCACAAAAATGCGACAGGCGTGGGGCAATTTATCGATGTCTCTATGACCGCAGCGCTCAATGTCACAACGGAAGCGGCCAGCTACAGTTGGTTGGTGAGTGAAGCCACCGTGCAACGTCAGACTGGACGCCATGCTTCGGTTAGGCCAACTGGAGAAACCCAGGTGAAATGTGCTGACGGACGTTACGTGAATACGGGTGTGCCGCCACGCTTTGCTGTGGAATTTAAAAACCTGCTGGACTGGATGACTGAAATAAACCTGGCTGAAGATTTTCCAGAGGTAGTTTTCCTTGAGATGGGTGCAAATTGGGATGGTCCGTTTGACTTGTCGCTCATTGGTGAGGATGAATCAATTACAGCGATTTTTATGGCGGGGCGCCAGGCCCTCGTGAAAATAGCCCACTCGGTCATTGCTTATGATTTTTTCATTGGGTGTCAAAAAGCAGGGCTATCGGTGGGTGTGATCTATTCTCCGGAGGAGGCATTTGATGACGATCATTTTAAGGCGCGCGGCTTTGCCGTCGAAGTTCAACACGATGATCTGGGTCAGACGCTGACCTATCCAGGCGCGCCCTACCAGCTACCTATGAGTCCCTGGAGTATCAGTCGCCGTGCGCCCCATCCAGGAGAACATACCAGCGAAATTATTGCTGACCTAGAACAAGGTAGCAGCGATTAGAGGGAAGGTTGAATCCATCCGGTAGGCGACGCGCCGCAATACGCAGGGCTTACGTCTAAGCATCGCGTTGATAGATGATCTCACCGTCAACCAGGGTAGCGCGTACAAGGTTCCGGCTGAGATGGTGCCGGGCACTGTCCCATGGCTGGTAAAGCAAACACAAATCCGCCGGGGTGCCTGTTTTTATTGGACACGGTTTGCATGGGTCGTCCAGTTCACCAAGAAAACCAACGA
>JAJFKA010000056.1 GCA_021773555.1 Gammaproteobacteria bacterium | reverse complement strand
CTTGACCTTGAGGACGGCAAGGTTGTTGCTGAGGAACCACTGTTTACGGAACTTGAGGCGCGTATCCGCGATGTCAGAGTCGGACCCGATGGCTATCTCTACCTGCTCACAGATAGTGCCAACGGGGAAATAGTCCGGGTTCGACCAGCCCGCTGAGCTTTGGAGTATCGAACAGCTCGGGATCAGCAATCGTCAGGGCCGGACAGTTAAAACAGGCCAAGAGCTCCATTGATCGTCAGCACCAGCAAAGCGGCGGAACCGAGTGCGAAGGCCCCAAAGCGCAGTGGTACTTTATTCGTTGTTACATGGATGAAGCTGTGTACCACACGTAAACCCACATAAATCCAGGCCAGTATCAGGTTTAAGCCGTCCCCGGCCCCGGCGAGTGCGACCGCCAGCGCAACCGCGTAGAAGATAGTTGGTTGCTCCATCAGGTGATTGTAGTTATCGGCCTTCCACTGCACTGATTTTGGCAGTTTGTCCGCCAGTTCTGAGGTGCGTTCTGCCGCCGATATATCGATCTTTGCAGCGTTCATGGCTGGAACGCGAGTGATAACCATCCAGCCCTGCATAACGAGGGTCCACAGGACGAGTGCAACGATGGGCAATAAGATTGGTTCGGGTGTAAACACTTGAGTTCTCCTGAGGGATAAGCTAATGAGTCTGTCATGGTACGCTAGGGAAGCTCTGATTAAGAGGATTTTTCCGTGAGGGCAAGGCGAACCCGCACGCAGGCACTACTTTCTTGTGTCGTGAACCCTGTCCCGTGATATGGAGAACACAGTGATAGAGAAACCGGGCGCGTAACCGTGATGCTTAATTCAAATAACCGCTTTGGCTGGCTCAGCATTGCGATTCACTGGCTGGTTGCTGTCGCAATCTTCGGGCTCTTTGGTCTTGGGCTTTGGATGGTTGAACTGACCTACTATGATCCCTGGTACAAACAAGGTCCGGACTTGCATCGCAGTCTGGGCGTAGTGGTGCTGTTGGTGATGTTGGTGCGTTTGATCCTGCGGTTTACGAACCCGCCACCGCGTGCCCTTGAATCTCTGCGTAAGTTTGAACGTATCGGGGCCACTATCGCGCACTGGGCTTTTTACCTGCTGGTGCTGCTGGTGACGGTTTCAGGATATCTGATCAGCACGGCAGACGGCCGGGACCTGGATGTGTTCGGCCTGGTTGCGCTACCTGCATTTACAACGGAGATAGAAAATCAGGAGGACCTGGCAGGAGAACTTCACCTCCTGCTTGCCTGGGCGGTGATTGGATTGGCCGCGATACATTCAGCGGCGGCGATTAAGCACCATTTTTTTGACAAGGATGCGACACTTCGTCGTATGCTTGGGAATCGCTGATGTCTCTATCTGCGTTGTTAATAACCACTAAATTAGTAAATTCGCAAAGGAGTTAGTTGATGTACATAGGAACAACTGGAAGAGGCATCATTTTGACCGTCCTCATGAGTCTGCCGATTGCCGTCGAGGCCGCCGATTACATTATCGACACCAAAGGAGGCCATGCAGCCATCACCTTCAAGTACAAGCATATTGGCATTAGCTGGTTAACCGGCCACTTTAAAACCTTCTCCGGGAACTTCAGTTACGATGAGAATGATGTGTCCGCGTCTAAAATCCAGGTGGACATCGATGTCACCAGTCTCGATTCTAATCACGCTGAACGCGACAAACATCTGCGCAGCGACGATTATCTGGATGCCAAAAAATTCCCCCGTGCCAGATTTGTGAGTACCCGAATTGTTGACCTCGGTAGTGGTCAGGCAACCATCTTTGGTGACTTCACTTTTCGGGGGGTGACCAGGGAAGTTAAGATTGATGCCAGCATTACGGGCGCCGGTAAGGACCCATGGGGAGGTTATCGCGTTGGATTTGAGGGTACCACAACTCTGGATACCCGATCCTTCAATATGAAAATGCCGCCCACTAACGAGATTGAGCTGGCGCTGTTCATAGAGGGAATCCGTCAATAATCGTGCTCAAAACGGGAGGGTGTTGTGGTGAATGACGGTGTTTTTTGCAAGGCTTCGATGAACTATATTGGTGGTGACGACACGCTGCCCCAGGAAGTAACGATACTTGATGGCCGGCAACAGAAGCTTCCAGGATGGGAGACTTGCGGATTCGAGCTTCACCACCACGACAGCAAGGTGAGTGACTGGGCAGATTCGGCGCAGGTTGGCCGCGTTCATTATCCGGAAATCAGCTCGTTAGCGCAGTTACTTACAGGCTGTGACCATGCTTTTGTGACCAGTCATATTTCGCGGAATCCTGAAGCGGCAGGTCTTCATGCAGATCTTGCGCCGATCGCGTTCGTGCACTCGGACTTTGCCGAAAGTTATGGTGAACAGACGATTAAGGCCTGGTGCGCGCCGGAAGTACAACCCCTGCTGCAAAAAGCAGGTCTCACGACCGCTGATATTGAAGGGGCCAGGCGGCTTGTCATCCTGCAGTTCTGGCGCAACGTTGGACCGCAGAAGATGGATATGCCGATTGCGTTTTGTGACGCGCGAACCGTGGAACGTCAGGAGATACGAACTCGTACTGTTTCTGATTACGCCGGGGGTGGTGGTGAATTTGAAACCATGGGTGTCGAGGGAACACACAGTAAAAATCACAAATGGTATGCCTTTCCAGAAATGGCGGCGGACGAGGTGGTTGCATTCAGGACGTTTGACAGTGACATGGTGACAGCAAACCAACCCTTCTGGACGCCGCATTCCGCATTCCAGGACCCGGATATCGTGCCGGGTGCTCCCAGTCGATACAGCATCGAGCTTCGATCCCACTGTTTCTTCCTCTGACAAGCCTGGAAACATGGCTCGAGGCCGGGGAAGACTATGGATGCTGAGAGGTTAAAGCGACACCAGAACAGTGCGGATACAGCCACATTTATCTGCATGATTTCTCTCGGAATTCTCGTCTTTCTGTATGCGAACGAACCTTCCGGAATGGAGGGTCTGTGGCTGATTTTCCCAACGATACTGGTGGGTTTTACTCATCTCGGGCTTGGCGTCAAGGCCATCACCGCGGCCATCAGTACGGGGAAATTTGCGAGGAATTCGTGGATCTATGGGTATTTCCTGGCACTGGTGTTAGTCGGCTTCGGCATGATGGGTCTTTACGGTCACCTGTATAGTGGCGTCAGGATGAGCATCGAACGCTTTCAGTTTGACCAGGAGGTCCGGCTGTTTGAAGCAATTGAACGGGACGATGACATTTCCGCGTTATTGGCCAGTGGGGCTGATGCTGGCCGCTGTTTCGTCTGGGACAGGGAACACGCAAAACATTCAGCATTACAATTTTCAGTAAAACTTGGCCGCAGCGGAACTGCCCGGTTGCTGCTTGATGCTGGAGTTGATCCAGACCAGCAATGCAGATCATCTCGCGGCGAAGTATCTTTGCCGCCGTTGTTGCAGGCAGCGAAATCACTGGACACAGAAATTGTCCGCATGCTGCTGACAGGTGGAGCGAGCGTGCGGAGTACTCAGTCCGGCCAAACCGCACTGGGAATGACTGTCACGGGATCAAATGCTTCGCTGCCTTATGCCCATCCGGCCAACTCCCTATTTGAAGTTGACAGAAACCTCGAGCAGGTGCACGTAATCACGGACCTGCTGATAAACGCCGGTGCCGATGTCAATGCGGTACAGAATGAAACGGTTCCACTTCACTGGGCAGTGTTGTATGGCGATACCAGGTTGGTGGATCTGCTTGTCGCTGCCGGTGCCGATGTAAACTTTGCGGATCGCCTGAATCGCACGCCACTGGTGTTGTCGATAACTTACCGACGGCCAGAAGTAACACGGCAGTTACTCAACATTGGGAGCGTTGCGCGGGAAGGAAAGCCGGGACTCATGGCACTCATCGCTGCTGCGGAGTATGGCGGCCGAGCCAGCATTGATTTATTGCTGGCGAACGGTCTGAATATAGCATCATTGAATCACATAATAATGCCGGGCAACGACGCTCGTCGTGACCCTGACCTGGCGAACGAGCTGGCCCGGGCGCTTGAAGCCGGGGATGACGATTTGTTCAACGCATTGCTGCTGGCAGGCGCAGATATTAACCAGCCGAACTCCCATAAACTGGGTCGGGTTCTTGTGGGAATGTTCGCGGATCGCCCACCTCTGTTTCAAAAACTGATTGACGCTGGAGCAAACGTCAATGCAGTCAATCAGTCAGGCTCTACTCCATTGCATTACTATGCTGGCTGCAAGCGATGTGCAGATCCGGTTTCAGCGCTCAAGCTACTGTTGGCTCACGGTGCCAATATCAACATATCGGATAGTCGCGGGCAGACGCCCTTGCGCCGCGCTGAGATATATAAAGTCCGGGATACCCGCGAACTGCTGCTCGCGTCAGGAGCTTCACTCGTGC
>JAJFKA010000055.1 GCA_021773555.1 Gammaproteobacteria bacterium | reverse complement strand
CGTATTTTGGAGACTTCAACATATCTCAAAATCAACTTTTCAACTCTACCTAATCTGTTCATCATCATGTCACCACATCCGAATCCCGAAACAGAATGTTCAACTTATACTGAGTTTTCTACTTTTAGACAAATAGCCAGTCGCCTATGGGCTCGACCATTATTAGGCATCGCTTTAAGAAACCGATGGCGAATAGCCTACCCGCTCTACCAATTTATCATGTTCAGCCAGTTAACGCTGAGTTACGATTGGTTATTTGCGGATAGTATTTTAGATCGGCCGTCAATAGTGTTTAGTAACCTGGGCGTGACAGACGGTTTGGCGCACTCTTCCGTTTTTCGAGTACACCAAGATTTGCGCGGCTTAATATGGATCGGGACCGCAGAGGGATTGAACGTCTACGATGGGAAAGAATTCAAGACCTATAGCAAGCAAAACTCTGGCCTTAAAAGTGATGTCATTCGAGCAATCGCCTCGACAAAACACGCGACATGGTTAGCAACCGACAACGGTTTACACTACTGGGCTCAGGATTCTGCGCAACTAAGAGTATTTGATTTAGATATCCAATCTGCGCGGCCTAACCTTATCCGGGACCTCCTGGTAGATCTATCAGGCGACTTGTGGGTCGCGCATGAACTCGGAATCACCGTGATATCAGCGCTCGACGGAGGTAAGGTCAATAGCTTAGCTGGCTCCCATGCACGCTCCTTGGGCATTGATCAGAAAGGGCGCATTTGGGTCGGAACGAATGATGGCGAGGTCTATCGTTTCGATTCTGCGAGCGACGCTCAGCCTCTCAGCACTCAATTCGAAAGCCATAGTCCAGTTAGAGCGATGTCCAGTGCTTCCAATGGAAAGATGTGGGTCGGAACTTTTACCGGTGGCCTGTACATTCTCGACACGGCAACTCTGAACATCTCTGGTCACCACACCATGGAGGACGGGACGAAGCTACTCTCGAATGAAGTCAGAAGTATACTTAAAACGCGCAACGGCACAATTTGCGTTGGAACTGGTCGAGGCTTGTCTATCTTCGATCCAATTGAGCAAACGTACGAGACATATCTTTCGAACTCTTCAGACAACCGATCTTTGGCCCACGACATTGTGCTCGGAATCTATCAGGATGCGGGAGACCTAGTCTGGGTAAGCACTGCACTTGGTGTATCACGATGGCGGGATTCAGGTGATTATCTTGTGACGATTAATCGATCGAATGAGGGACAATTACCGGATAACAATATAACCGCATTTGCTACTTCGCCCAGTTCAGCCGATATCTGGATCGGAACTTATCGTGGTCTAGCAAAGTGGGATTCTGCAAGTGGCATGGTAGTTGACAGGTCAACCATCGTGGGACGGAAGCGGGTTTCAAGCCTGGAATTCGAGAAAGATGGAAATCTCTTAGTCGGAACATTTGAATCGGGATTGAAAAGAATAAAGCAAGGTAGTCTATTCTCCGAACCTGTTGTTTCGTCTTCTGGTCTTCCTGGAACCGCAGTTACAAGCATAAAGAAAGATGTCTTCGGGCGTGTCTGGGTGGCAACCTTCGATTCGGGTGTTTCATACATTGACAGAGGTCAAATCAAGACGTTAGACAACTTCCTTCATTTAGCTGGCCACTTAGCGCTTAACGTACCGGTCTTGGAAGTTGACGAGAAAAACCTTTGGATTGGAACTATTGGAAACGGATTGTTTCAAGTCGACCTACTCTCAGGGCAGATGAAACAGGTGGCTCCTCGCTCCCTAAAATCAATCGTATCTTTGTACCCTACAAACAAAAAATCGCTCTGGATCGGCACATGGGACGATGGCGTATACCTCTATGACCCAATTACTAATCAGTTGCTCAACCACTTCACAACCGCAGACGGTCTAGCATCAAACGGCATCTATGGCATAGTCGAATCTAACGAGGGAAGTGTCTGGATTAGCAGTGGCCGAGGCCTCGATCAGTTGAACCCCCTCTCAAGAAAAGTGAAACACTACGGTCGCGATAAAGGTGCTCAACATGACGACTTCAACAATGCATTTGCTAAGACCTCGGATGGTATCATCTTGTTTGGAGGAGCTAATGGATTCAACGCGTTCCGAGATATTCCCATGCCGCAAAAGACTTCAGGCCCAAACATTACTCTAATGACTCTATCCGCAGAAGGCCAAGCACTATTCGAACTTCAATCGAATCCCGACTATCAGGCACTGGAATTAGAACACGACACCAACGATATCGACTTTCAGATGGCTGTACTTGATTACAACAATCCACAGGGGAATCGTTATAAGTTTCGATTGGTGGGGTATAACGAAAGTTGGAAAACAAGTAATTACAATCATGCGTCTTACACTAATCTTGACCCGGGCGCCTATGTGTTCGAATTTCAGGGGGCAACGGCCGATAGTGAATGGAGCGCGGAAACCTTTTCCGCCCCATTTCGGATTCAGAACCCCCCTTGGCTAACCTGGTGGGCCTATCTATTCTACGCTGTGATTTTCCTGAGCTTCTTGCTTATTTGGAGACGATACTTGCTATATCGAATCACACTTTCAAATGTCAGCTATCTCGAGCAACTCGTCGAAGAACGCACCGTCAATCTAAAGCAGCTGCTGCTCGAAAAAGAAGCACTGCTTAAAGAGATTCACCACCGCGTAAAAAACAATATGCAGCTCGTTTCCAGCTTGCTGACCATTCAGTCTCATTCAGTGGAAGACGCCTCGGTAAAAACGATGCTGAAAATGTGTCAGGGACGTATCCAGACAATGGCATTAATTCACGAGAGCCTTTACAAATCTGACAAACTAAGAGCAATTGACATCAAGCAATATCTGGAATCACTCGCTGAAAACCTGGAAACGTTCCAGTCCGAATCATTGGCAATCCATGCTGATATCAAGGTTGACGCTGAATCTTTCACGATGAACATAGACACTGCTATTGTTTGCGGTCTCATCGTCAATGAACTGATTACCAATTCACAGAAACACGCCTTTAACGAAGCGAGCACCGAAGCCCACATCCGCGTTTCACTTAAGAAGGACAAAACCCATTACATTCTATCCGTCGCAGACAATGGCTCCGGGATAGATAATCTGGATGTGTTCAACAATCCTTCATCCATTGGGATGAGTATTGTTTCTGTATTGGCTGTGCGGCAGTTAGAAGGCAACATCGTGTTACAGAACACCGAAGGAACCGTGATTGAGATCGCGTTTCCCATAGACCAATCGTGATGAGGATTCTGGTTGTGGAAGATGAATCCCTGGTCGCACTGAGCCTTCAACAAATGCTCGAAGAAAACGGACACGAAGTCCTGGCCCTCGCCACGCGTGGGTCGTTGGCCGCAGAGCTGGTTCTGAAGCTGAAACCCGATGTGGTATTACTGGATATTAATCTCAAAGGCGAAGGTCTCGACGGCTTTGACGTGTGTCGTCTCGCCAAAGAAATTGCAGCTTGTCGCGTAGTGATGGTAACCGCCTACAGCGACAATGAGACACAACAAAAAGCCGTTGATGCCGGTGCCGACGACTATCTCATTAAGCCCATTACAGAAAACAGGTTATTGGCTGCCCTCGGATAACTGCGAATCCATGCTTCCGGTAGAAGTCCCAGAAATTGGTAAAATTACGTCTAACTGACCCAGGACAAACTTCTCAGTACTAATTCGTGTATTGTCTCAGACAATGCAGTGGTAGGAGAGCGAGTGTCAATCGTATCTGAGGGCGTAGTCGATTCCGGCAGTAGTGCCTATGCCAATAGAGTTCCGTTCCTGCTCAAGTTCTTTTATGCCGTGGGAGCAGCTGCAGAGTCAATCATCGGTGTTGCATTCAACGCCTTTAATTTTTTCTTTTACACCAACATCATGGGCGTGCCAGGCACCCTCGCAGGCCTGGCAATAACCATCGCTTTGTTCTTTGACGCCGCCACCGACCCGCTCGTGGGTGCAATATCAGATCGTTGGCGATCTCGGCTGGGTAGACGGCATCCATTTATGTTCGCTGCGCCTATTCCTGTCATGGCCTGCCTCTTTCTCATCTATTCGCCACCAGAAGGTTTGAATAGCTTCGCTCTTTTCCTCTGGCTCACTGTGCTCACCGTGGTGATGCGATCTAGCATGACCTTATTCCATGTGCCGCATCTGGCGCTGGGAGCCGAACTCTCTGCAGATTTTACCGAACGCACCCGGGTAATGAGTATCAATACGTTGCTGGGAGCTTTGGGCGGTTTCGGTACCGCGTTTCTCGCCTATTCAATCGTTTTTTCGTCATCACCTGAATTCCCTAATGGTATGTTGAATCAAGCTGCCTATCCTAGGCTCGCCTTCTTCGCTGCTCTGGTAGGCGGTACCGTGATGGTGTTTTCCTCTGTGCTTACCATGAAAGTGATTCCCAAACTGTCTGTCCTGCCAATGGACCTGCCAGTGTTCACCCTCAAAGAGTTCCTGGTCGATGCTAAGTCCGCTCTCAGCAATCACAACTATCTTATGCTCTTGATCGGTTACTTGCTTTTGAGCGCGACCCTCGGGACACGCGATACCATCGGATTGCATATCAATACCTATTTCTGGGAACTGGTACCAAGTGAAATCCGTTATTTCACGCTGCTAGGGCTCATCGCTCCAATTGTTGGGTTCATCGTCACCGCACGATTGCATGACAGGTTTGAAAAGAAACCCGTACTTATCTTCTGTCTGATCGCGTTGCTCGTGTTTGCAACCTTGCCCGTGGTGCTGCGCATCATTGGCTGGTTTCCAGAAAACGGCACTCCGTACCTCCTACCTACTCTGATTGGCTTCTACCTGATAACTGTTACCTTCGGTGTCATATTAATTATCAGCGCCATGTCGGCACTTGCGGATATCGCTGACGAGCACGAGCTCAATACTTCCAGACGCCAGGAAGGAATTTTTTATGCAGCCAGGTCCTTTTTTGCAAAGGCGTCATCTGGTCTCGGTCATCTGGTCGCTGGTATTGCAATTGACATCATTGCCTTTCCCGTCGGCGCAGTACCAGGCACTGTAGACGCGGGAACAATTTTGAAACTGGGTCTGATTGACGGTCCAATAGCAGTGATTCCAGGTGCAATCGCCGTCTTTTTCTATCTCCGCTATAACCTGAGCCGAGCAAGACACGAAGAAATTCAGGCCGCATTGTCGGAACGGAAACGGTTGCGCATGAACAGCTAAGTTGCCGTCTCACTCTCCTCACAAGGCTTCAAACGCAACCCGGACAGTGGCGGCATCGGCTCGTGATTTACGATCGGCCGGGAATGCAAATACCCAGGATCGTTAGCCGCTTTGTCTGATCGCATGCGCCTTGTCCGGCTATGAATTTGTCGTTCTCGTAAAACCGTGAAAATCAGCATCAAGATAATTAAGCAGTTTCAGGAACGTCCTGATATCCGTTCGGCCACCTTTCGCGAGCCCCTTGATCTGGGCAAGAGTCACACCGGTCGACTCAGCAATCTGCAACAAACCGACCCCGTTTTGTTCAGCCTTTTTTCGCAACTCCCCATACAAGCGAAGCGTGTCACGCCTCAGCATTGTTCCAGGCGTCGCTCGAAGTGGTGCCACGCCTGAATTCAGATGGCTATTCGAGGGAGAAAAATCTTCCAGCGGCCGCCCAAGCCAACGCAACAAAGCCAGCACACCATCAGCCTCAATTTTGTCCCCCGTGGCAAATCTTTTGATGGTTCCAGGACTGACTCCTGTCACGCGACCCAGGCTTGTCCAGGACAGGTCCCGTTTAAGACGCTGTTCTTCGATGGCGTCGAAAAATGCTGGACCGGCAAAGCAGTTCAAATCGGTTTTTTGCATGACATCCTCCGTCAATCCAGGAGCTTTTAATCGGCGGACCGATGTCGCTCAATCAGGGAACCCAGGCACTCGAGGCAAGTCGTCGGCACCGTCATACCACGCAGCGTGCTCTTCCCAGAAGATGTGTTGTGACGGTTTCATTCCGGGATCTGAATCGAGAGAGCCCGCTGGAATAAACAGCGTGGTTCTGCTTTTGTTGAGGAACGGAAGGCCGGAGCCGCAGTGTTCACAAAAGACCTTCGTGAACAAACGTCCACCTGGATAATCAAATCGTCGAATCCGGTCCTTACCAGTCAACCAGGTTACCTCAACCGGGTTAACCAGTATGTTTGCTGCGAAAGCAGAGCCAGTCACCTTACGACACTGACTGCAGTGACAATAATAAAAAACCCCTGTTTCTGCATCAATCTCGAAGCTCACCGCGCCGCAAAGGCAGCTTCCCCTCAATGTCATTAGATCACCGCTCCTCAATCAGCAATGCACGTTTCTCAAACACGTCAATCAGTACTCTTGACGTCGGGTGATGAGACATCAGTTCATTCAGCGCGCGGATTTTGGTAAGCCGCTCCTGCACATTTCGATAAGGCAGTCCAGTCGCCTGCACCATTTGTGTATCATCGGAAAACGCGCTGGCGATCGCTTTGTAGTGATAAAAGTCCTTGTAGTGTTCGAGTCCATAACATTCCCTGACGTACAGATCCCGAGCGAGGCCTGTGGACATTTCGATACCGATATCAACCAGTACATCAAACTTGCGAAATAGCCCTTTCAAATGTTTGAACGTAAAGATCCAGTAGTCAGCGTACTGCGTATCGGATGCGATCAACTCAAGTGCCTTAAACTCACTCACATAAGTATCAGCAGCACCAGAAAAATCGGCCATCACGCCGTCATCATCTATAAGTGTGACCAGTCTAAGCGGGCCCAGGTCATGAATACGCCAGGTGATGGCTGCCGCGATCCGTTTTCGCAGTTCGGAAAAGTCTTCGCTTGTTTCAATTTGATAGTCCCAATCACTGAAAATATCGTCACTGTGATCAGCCCGACTGCCCGTCAACCTCATTCTGAAGTTTCCGCCTCCTCGTCGGCATCAGCTCGTTCAATCCGCATTTTCTCAGCGCCAAATTCAACCAGGTCACCGTGCACGATTTTCTTTCGCCGTTGTCGTTCAACCACGCCATTGACCCGAACCCGACCCTCGACGATAGCAAACTTCGCTTCACCACCGCTTTGCACCAGGCCTTCAAATTTTAGTATCTTAAACAACTCGACCGGCTCCTGCCGAATACCGACTACTCTCGTTTCGTTAGTCAAAAACCCTCCTGCAAAAAAAACCAAATGCGACCGCATACCCGGCGCTATCCCAGTCATCACGCTGGATGATGACGATAGACTCATTTATCAAGATAATTCATGATGCCGGTCACGAGGCAGTATTAGATGGCATTTGGAATAAGGTCAACAATAATCTCAATCATCCTTCTCGGACTATCAGTTCCGGGGTTCGCGCATATCCATGATCAGGACCAGTTGGCCGAGCAGCAAGTCAAAAGTATGCTGGACGGTATCCCCATCCATTATGTCGGCGTGACCACTGTCGACCACGATAGCACCGGAATCACGATTGATGGCGAACCCGATGAGACCATCTGGGCGACCACGCCTTACTTTAACAACATGATCGTAGCCGTCCCGGCCACCGGCAAACCCGGGCAGTTCCCAACTGAAATCAGGATGATCGCCACGGAAAAGGGCTTGTTCGTCAGTGCCATCATGTACCAACCACCGGAAACCCTGGTACGACGACTGGCGAATCGAGACGCTTTTATTGACAGGGACACCTTTGGATTCACCCTGGATACCAGTGGACAGGGTACCTTTGCCTACTGGTTTATCGTCGCCCTCGGCGATTCTGTTATGGACGGAAAAGTGCTCCCCGAACGCCGCTATTCCAACGATTGGGATGGGCCCTGGCTGAGCAAATCGGCGACATTTGACGCCGGGTGGAGTGTAGAGATGTACCTGCCATGGTCCATGGTAAATATGCCCCAGCACGAAGGGACCAGAAACATTGGTTTCGCCGTCAGTCGCCAGGTTTCCCATACGAACGAACGTTACCAATGGCCAGGACATGCGTACTCCTCACCCCAGTTTGTCACCGCACTGAACAGCATGCGGGTGGCGGGGGTTGAACCAAGACGCCTGATATCAGTCATCCCCTATGCCTCTTCAGTACTGGACAACAGCACAAGAGACAATGATCGAACCCGAACCGGTGTGGACTTAACCTGGAAGCCATCCACCCGTCTTGAGCTCACCGCGAGCGTGAATCCGGATTTCGGAGCGGTGGAAGCAGATAACGTGGTGATAAACCTCACGGCTCTGGAAACATTCTTCCCGGAGAAGCGTTTGTTTTTTCTCGAAGGCAATGAAGTTTTTGTCACCACACCCCGCGCAAACTCAGGGAATCCTTTGCGGGAGCTCACCAACGAAAATTTTGCGACCACGTCTCGTCGGGTTTTCGTCACGGACTTTTTACCCACGCCGATTTCGCTGCTCAACACCCGAAGAATCGGAGGTACGGCAAGCCAGGTTGTCCTTCCCCCTGGAAATGTACCCATACCGGGTGAGAGGAACCTGCCAACTGACCTGCTTGGTGCAATCAAATTTACCGGCACGCTTGGGGACCTGCGTTACGGGATCCTGGGTGCCTTCGAGGACGACGTTGAGTGGCTTACCAGAGATGTTGGCGGCCAATTGTCCAGGTTGCAACAAGACGGCAGGGACTTTGCCGCAGTCCGACTGAGCTATGAGCAATCCGCAGAGAACCGTTACGCCGTCGGCTACCTTGGAACAAAAATGCGCGGGTCGCTCTACGATGCCGATGTTCATGGCCTGGATGTTCACTATGGAACCGGAGATGGAAAGTGGAACGCCGATTTTCAACTCATCAACTCTAACGTCGATAACATCAGCGGCACGGGCGGTGTATTGGACGTAACCTACGCGGGCAATTCCACAATCCAGCACAAATTCGAACTAGATTATTTTGACGAAAGCGTCGATATCAACGACCTGGGCTTCCTGGCCCGTAACAATGTCGTCGGCGCTCAATATGTGCTGCGCTATGCCGATTCAAAAACACGCGGCGTGTTAAAAGGAACTCGTGGGGCATTCACCTTCCGCCAGCAATACAACGTCAGCAAGGGACAGGTTGTTGACAGCGGCATTTTCTGGCGAAACACGGCATTGTTCTCTGGACGAAATACGATCCGATCCGCCCTCGCCTATCTGCCAAAGCGATTTGAGGATATTGACAGCCGTGGCAACGGTGCATACCGCGCAGAGGACCGATGGTGGTTCAATGTGCTGTTAACGACTGATGCCAGTAAAATGTTCAGTTATTCAATCAGCGCCGGTGCGATCCAGGAGGACCTGGGTGACTGGACGCGAAATTTGAGTGCAGGCGTGACCATCAGACCAACATCATCTATCTCCATCGATTTCGACGTCAGATACAGACGTCGGCATGGCTGGCTCGTCTACCAGGGAGGCAGTAACTTTGGCGCCTTCGAGGGCATTGACTGGCAACCAGGCATTGATCTGAACTGGTTTATGGCCCCGGGTCACCAGCTGAGATTCTCCCTGCAATGGGCTGGTCTGCGCATGCACAATGAAGCACTCTACGCCGTCCCTGTGGGCGACGGCGAACTCACTTCAGTAGTTCCTGGCAGAGACTACGATTTCACAGTGAGTCAGCTAACAACTCAGCTTCGCTATCGCTGGGAGATCGCACCATTAACCGATCTTTACGTAGTTTACAATCTGGGGAACCGGCTACCCCTGCGCAGCGAGGGAGATTTCAACAGTCTGTTCTCGGACGTCTTCGATGACCCTCAACTAGACGCCCTAATCGTTAAATTACGTTATCGATTCGGTAACTGAATATAACTTTGTGAACGCGGCCAGCGTCCCCCTGCGCACAACTGTCTGCATCACGCTCAGGTGATCATACATTTCCAGACAAAGATAAGGTCCCGGATTTAAGGACTCGACGGCTGTGTAGCCATACGCTATATTGATCCCGCCGCCGCAATCCCTGGATCCTCAATGCGTTCTATCACTTTGATATTGAGCATCATATGCACCCTGGTCGCGGGTTGCAGTCAAAAAAATACTGAAGTTCATATCCCCCTGGGTATTCCCAGCCAATGGCCCAGCTATGCCGCCTCTGAAGGCGGTGGACGTTATTCGACTGCGAATCAAATCACCCCGGAAAACGTCCACCTGCTGACCCAGCTATGGGTACACAATTCCGGTGATATCAGGAAGACCGGGCCTGATGAGTTCGACACCCAAAGTGGCTTTCGTGTTACTCCCATCGTTATCGATGACACACTCTACTACTGCAGCCCTTTTAATATCATGTTTGCTCTGGATGCGCGCACGGGTATAGAAAAATGGAAGTACGACCCGAAAGTGGACAGACAGGAAGGACCGCTGGTGAATTGCCGCGGCGTGAGTAGTTGGCAATCCGGGGAGCAGGGATTTTGCGAACATCGCATTATTGAAGGTACGCTCGATTCACGGCTGATCGCGGTAGATGCTGAGACTGGAAAACCTTGTGACGACTTCGGTGAAAACGGTCAGGTCGATGTTACCGTGGGGCTCTCGGAACACGAGCCGTTTGAATACTCGATAACATCTCCCCCCGCGATATTGGGTGACCTGGCAATCACCGGTGCAATGGTGCTTGACAATACTCGCGTCGACGTACCCAGTGGCGTTGTACGTGCATACGATGTGCGCACCGGCGAACTCCGCTGGGCGTGGAATCCAGTACCCGCAGAAATGGAGCAGTTGAACGAAGACGAGACATATCGCAGTGGTACAAGCAACGTCTGGTCAATCATCTCTGTCGATCGTAAGCGGAACCTTGTTTTTGCACCGACCGGCAACACATCTCCGGATTTTTACGGTGGGCACAGAATGGGGCTGGATGAATTTTCCAGCAGTGTTGTAGCACTGGATGGCAGTACCGGCGAACTGGTCTGGTATTTTCGGATGGTTAACCATGACATCTGGGATTTTGATACTCCGGCGCAGCCACTTCTGGTTGACCTGACAATTGGGGATGAGCTTATCCCGGCACTGATCCAGATCACCAAGATGGGCCACACGTTTGTGCTCAATCGTGAAACCGGAAAACCACTGTGGCCGGTTGAGCAGTTACCGGTCCCCCAGGGCGGCGTCGAAGGTGAGTACACAGCGGCAACTCAGCCTTTCCCAACCCATGTTCAATCTCCATTCAAGCGCGATGCACTAACTGAGGATGATCTGTGGGGTTTCACCTTTCTGGACAAACGGAGTTGCGCCAACAGACTTAAGGAGCTTCGCAATGAAGGAATGTTCACTCCTGGCAGCCTCGAGGGAACTGTGTTCATACCCGGGTGGGGTGGCGGCCACAATTGGGGGTCACCTGCCTTCGACCCGCGAAGTAATATCATGGTGGTCAACACAATGCGCTTGCCGATGGTGCTGACGTTAACAACCAGGGATAATTGTCAAGGCATGGCCCAGGAAGGCACGCCCTATTGTGCAGCGATAGATCCCTGGACGGGCCCGCTGTTTGCACCCTGTACACCACCACCCTGGGATACACTCGATGCCATCGACATCATGACCGGCAAAATACTCTGGTCGATTCCATCGGGAAGCCTGGAGAATCTGGTGCCGGTTGTGGGCTCTCTCTTCGAAGGCATGCCGAATATGGTCGGCCCGATGATCACCAGCTCAGGACTCATGTTTTCACCAACCGGTGACGGTTACTTTCGGGCTTATCGATTGGATACGGGCGAGGAGCTCTGGCGCGT
Organism: Gammaproteobacteria bacterium; assembly: GCA_021773555.1. Lineage (GTDB taxonomy): Bacteria > Pseudomonadota > Gammaproteobacteria > Pseudomonadales > Azotimanducaceae. The sequence goes on along the minus strand of JAJFKA010000055.1, from coordinate 16,655 downwards.
AGAATTACCAACGGATGCATCGAGCGTGCCGATGACCTACCAGGTTGAGGGCGATGATCGCCAGATCGTGGTAATCGCTGCTGGAGGGAGTTCGCTGGGATTTCTACCGGCTGGTGACTCATTGATGGCGTTCGCATTACCGAGGAATTAGTGTTGCCTGGAAATATTTACGCTAACCAGAACAATGTGTTGCGATTCAAATAATAACGAAAACGGTAGAGACAGGAGAATAATATGAGCGATGCAGCAATCAACCCGGAAGGCGCCAACGGTTCAGCCGTTGGCCGCTTACTTATTCTTGTTTATGGTGCTACCAGTTATCTCGTTGGCGTCGCCGGGCTGGTCTGCCTGATACTTGCCTATGCACACCTGTTACCCTTCGGATTCCTTAGCAATCAATCGCTTGCTTACCCATTGCTTTTGAACCTTGCACTGGTCGCAGGGTGGGGGGTTATACACACAGCGATGGCACGGGATGGCTTTAAACAGGCGCTAACACGTGTGATCCCTGAGCCAGCAGAGCGGCCGACCTACGTACTGGTTGCCGGTATTACTTCAATCATTCTGGTGGGCTACTGGCAGATACTACCCGGGACGCTCTGGTCAACTACTCACCTGGTACTGGTGCCACTGCTCTGGGCACTCTGCGCCTTTGGCTGGGTCTACCTGCTCGCAGCGACCTTTGCCATCAACCATTTTGATCTGTTCGGTTTGCGGCAGGTTTACCTGAACTTTCGAAACCAGCCTCGCCCGCCACTGCAGTTCGTGAAACGTGCCATGTATCGCTTCTCAAGGCACCCTATTCAAACCGGGGTCCTGATCGGTATCTGGGCAACCCCAGTGATGTCGATGACAAAGCTCGTGCTCTCTGTCGGCTTCACCGTTTACATCTTCATCGGGTTGTGGTTTGAGGAAAAAGATCTGGTCAAGGACATCGGCGAGCCTTACGAGGCGTACCGGCGTGAAGCAGGTATGTTTCTGCCTCGAATCTTCAATCGCGGATAATGCATTCGAATCAGTCGCAGAGCATCTTCAACGACACTTCGTGGCTCCAGACCTCGGAACCCATCTTTAAACTCTAGTCGTTAGAATAAAGCGTCACGACGCATGCGCCACCAAGGCCGAGGTTATGCTGCAATCCATGTCGCGCGCCTTCAACCTGTCGCGATCCTGCATCCCCGCGCAGTTGCCAGACTAGCTCGGTGCACTGCGCCAGACCCGTGGCACCCAGTGGGTGTCCCTTTGACAACAATCCACCAGAGGGGTTGGTTACCACTCGTCCGCCGTAGGTGTTGTCTCCATCCCAGATGAATTTCTCAGCAGTACCTTCAGCGGTCAAACCCAGCGCTTCATAGGTCAGCAGTTCATTAGCCGTGAAGCAATCATGGAGTTCCACTACCTGAATGTCCTCAGGTCCAATTCCCGCCTGCTCGTAAACCTGATCTGCGGCGCTCTTAGCCATGTCGACTCCGACCAGCTTTCGTAAGGAGTGCTCGCCGAGCGTGCTTTCGAAATCAGTGGTCATTGCCTGACCCTTGATCGAGATCGCGTTGTTCAGGCCATGTTTTCGGGCAAACGCTTCACTGCAAACAACTGCAGCTGCGCCCCCACAGGTTGGAGGGCAACACTGATATCGAGTCAACGGTCCGTAGATATGCGGAGACTCCATGATCTGTTCAACACTTAAGAGATCCCGGAATACTGCATAGGGATTGTTCACCGCATGCCTGCGAGCTTTCTCTGAAATTTTTGCGAAGGTCTCGGGACGCGTCCCGTATTGTTCAGCGTACTCGTTGCCCGCACCGCCGAAATACTGTGCAGCATCCGGTGCTTTCTTATCCACGCCCTGCAGGTTCTTACGTTCCTTAAAAAAACGCTTCAAAGGGCTCGGCCTGTCACTAAAAGTTGCGCCGAGGGCTCCCGGATTCATCTGTTCAAAACCAAGTGCCAGTGCACAATCTACAATCCCTGCCTCAACAGCCTGCCGCGCTAAGAACAACGCTGACGAACCGGTCGCACAGTTGTTATTGACGTTAACAATCGGAATGCCGGTCATGCCCAGCCCGTACAGCGCTGCCTGCCCGGACGTCGAATCGCCGTATACATACCCGACATAAGCCTGACCGATATCCTTGTAGGAAATACCAGCATCCTCAATGGCAAGCCGCGCTGCCGATTCACCCATTACCGGGTAGTCATCCGAGGCTCCCGGCTTGGTGAAGGGAATCATGCCGACTCCGGCGATTTTTACTCTGGTACTCATGCTTTTTCCCTGGATCAAATTCTACGTGGTGTAACGACTACCATAGTAATCTGCTATGCCCAAGTCAACGGGGATCATCTTACCTGGCTGCGTCTTGTGGATCACCTAACCGGAGGGACTGTCTCTCCGTAACGCATCAGGTTTACCATCGTGATCGCCATGCGTTTGCGCTGGCGGGTTCTCCCAAAGGAATCCTTCTGCTGCCATTGCCGCGTTTCGATCGGGGTGCAGTGGATAGAAAATTCGGTTGTCTTTCCGAGTGGCCTCGCCGACCACAAGAAGCCGAACATCTTCACCAGTGTTGTTAATAAATGTATGTGCAACGCCCGTACCTGCCGGAAAACCCACAGCATCACCCGGCACCAGATTGTAGACCTCACCATTAATCCAGGCCTGAGGAAAGCCAGAGGTTACATAAACAAACTCCTCTTCTGTCGATTCCGCATGCGGCCATGACGTTCTTCGTCCTGCAGGCAGAACTTCGTGGTGAATCCCCAACCGTTGCAATCCAAAGTGTCTGCCGAAGGGCGAGCCAATCGACAACAGTTCATCACTACCGTCGTAACGACTGTTGTCTTCATCCTGAATTTCGGTGTAGTGTGCGATACAAGTCGGTCTGTTCCTGGTCATCTCATCAAGTCTGTCAAGTCGGGAAGTGATCAGTACAGTAGCACAGAGAAAATCAAGCTCACAGTGGCTCGAGAATGTGATCCTCCTCTCAACCAGGGTCAGCGAGATGCCGCCCCGCATAAAATAGATACGGGACACCTACATGAAAGATTTCAAAAACAAAGTCGCGGTCGTAACCGGCGCTGCGAGTGGAATCGGCTACGCGCTCGCGCAAAAGTGTCTGTCCGAAGGAATGCAGGTAGTACTGGCAGATGTGGAACAAAACGCGCTGGAGAAAGCGAAATCGGATTTTCAGTCGCAAGGATATAACAGCTTGATATCCGTGCTTACCAACGTCTCCATCCGCGAGGAAATCGAAGCCCTGGCAGCGAAGACAATCGATGAATTTGGCGGTGTGCATTTGCTGTTCAACAATGCCGGTGTCGGTGCCGGATCAAACCCTCGTGACACAACTTACGACGACTGGGAGTGGGTCATCGGGGTCAATCTCTGGAGCGTGGTCTATGGACTGAAAACATTTATTCCGCTGATGGAAGCTGAGGACTGCGAATGCCATATTGTGAACACTGCCTCGACCGCAGGGATTACTTATGGCGGTGGTTCTGCACCCTATGCAGTCACCAAACATGGTGTTGTCGCTCTGACCGAGGCGACCTACGCCGATCACCAGCACAGAGGTTCAAACGTCGGAACCAGCGTACTTTGCCCGCATTTTACCGCTACGAACATTTTGGACTCTGATCGTAACAGACCGGTGAACCTCCCAGAGAAAACCGAAACACCAACATCTCCCGAAATAGACGAGTTCTTCAAACAATTTCGCCAACGGATTATCGATGGCCTGCCACCGGCTGACCTGGCAGACATGGTTTTCCAGGGGATCCGAACCAAAAACCTCTACATTGTCACAAGCGATGAGGCCAACGAGATTGTTCTGGAGCGGGCACGAAACATCGTCGCTGGGGTGATCCAGCAGAATTGAAGCCTCAGCTCTCCACTTTGGCTCTTTGTAAAGCGATGATTATTGGACAGTCTGGTACGTCTTCGCCCGAACACTTTTGCGCTAACTGACCAAGTGTGTCCTGCATTTTCCGTAAGTCCTCGATGCGTATCGCAATGTCCTCGAGGTGACGTTCCGCAATTTCTTTAACCTGTTCACATGAGATGTTGTTCTGGTCGACGACGCTGAGTAGCTGTCGAATTTCAAGCATAGAGAATCCCAATTCTCGACATCGGCGTACAAATACGATTCTCTCCACCAGACTCTGGTTGTAGATACGATGACCACCTGCCGTTCGTTGCGGACTGGGGAGGATACCTTCGCGTTCATAGAAGCGAATCGTCTCGATATTACAACCGGTCTCCCGGGAAACTTTTCCAATCGTCAAAGGTTTCATAAAAAATCCTTGAATCTGTAGTCACTACAGATATTAACATGCACTCACTCGACATCGGAGACTCTGTTATGAAACAGCCTGATTCGCTTGAATTCGTTGATTCCGGCACCCTGCTGCGACCCGGAATTGTTGGCAGGATGGTCCGCCTGCTAATGGGGGCCGCGTGCTTTTATGCATTGTTCCAGATTTCCATGAACTCATCGGCAATCATTTATCAACCGATTACGGTGATGCCCAACCTGGCCGTGATGTCCTTAGTGGCACTGTGCATCGTCAATTATGTGGTCAATATAGGTTTTGGTAAGAACTGGGGGCGTTATCCCAGTTTCGTTTCCGTCATGGTTCTCCTGGTAGCTGCGTTTGCAGGGTGGGTATATGCAGGTACGCCAGATCACGCCATTTTGGGTTTCAGCTACTGGCTCTGGTTGTTCTATTTCTTTGCCCACCTTGGCTTATCGTTTGTCCTTGCCGCAGTGCTGGCAACCCCCGGATGTGAAATGCGCGCCATCCCCGAATTGCTGGGTAAAATCATGGGATATTCATCGCAGGAACATGACTGCCCGGTGTCTCTAATTACGAAACTTGACGAGTGGGAAGCAAAAACACTATGGACCAGACCATAAACGCCTATTCAACAATTACATGCCCTCTTTGCGGCCATTCGGAGCGAGAGGAGATGCCATCAAATGCCTGCCAGTTCTTTTATGACTGCAAAGGGTGCAAGGAAGTACTAAAGCCATTGCAGGGACATTGTTGTGTGTATTGTTCTTTCGGCGACGTACCCTGCCCACCGATTCAACAAGGTGGCGACTGTTTGACATAGCAACAAGCTCAAGGGGACAGAATCGTGGAAATCAGCAAAATCGCAGCATCATCGACCGGCAGTTCGCTTGCATTGAGCTCGTTGGCCGCTTTCGTGGGCCTATGTTGTGTCGGCCCCATTGCGGTCACTCTGTTCGGAGTTAGCGGAGCAGTGGTGCTTGCGCGGCTCGAACCCGCAAGGCCCTATGTTCTTGTCGCGGCTACCCTATTGGTCCTGCTCACTGCATTTATAACCTACGTGCAGCCCTTACTGACAAGCGACAGGATTACGCGAAACCTTAGCCAACACGTTTTTTTTGGGGTGTCCTTCGGTCTCGTTGTATTAGCGGCATTCGCCGACGAACTCATTGGGTGGCTCCAATGAAGGCAACGCTCTGGGCAGTCATGGTGACGAGTCTCTTGATTAGCGTTGCCTGTGAGCCGGTAAACGTCAACACATCGATTGCAAGCCAGCAATCCTACGCCGTTATTGACAATCCTCTGGAACTTCGCGATCAGTTCAACTCGTTCAATGATGCATTGAAGCTGGTTTTCATCGTTGGCCCCAGCTGAGGCGTTTGCCTACGAGGTCTGGCAGACTTCGCGGAAAGCAGGTTGCAACAAACTACCCTGAACGAAGCGGTCGAGATCATGATTTTGTTTGTACCTGTCCTGGGTGCGAAAGAGAAACATGTCGAACCCGCTATGAGATACCTCCAGGGAAACAAGGTTCACTACTATTGGTCACCGGATGAGGAGGTGATGCGATTGTTTGGCCACTCAATCGGTACGGATATCGCTCTCTGGGATTTTTGGGCACTCTATGCTGCGAAGAATTCCTGGACCGGGGAAATACCACCCACGCCAGATTTTTGGCAGCATCAACTCACAGGACTTCCCGAAGAACAGCGATTGAATATCGACGAATTTAACAAGCAGATAGATAAGTCGCTAAGCCGGTTGATGTAAACGCCAGAACTATTTTGGTCTCAGATATCACGCTGCAAACATACCGGCGCACCAGCAGCCGCGAATAAGTTTCGCTCTATCCGTGTCCCAGGCCCTGGTACCCGAAAGTCATCACACCGGACGCCTAACATACAGCCCCTACACAGGACTCTCTCAACGGCCCGGATGTTCGCTCAAATCACTACTCGCGGCTCAAGCCCTCGACAATCCATCCCACCATTAGCGCTGCACTACCTGAAAATGATTTAATGAAGTCGTTTTTCATCAGGAGATTTCCCATGGACGACGCAACCATTCGGCGCATACTCGAAGAGTCAAAACGGATCGCTGTTGTTGGCCTGTCGGCAAAGTGGCATCGCCCGAGTTTTTTCGCGGCCAAATACCTGATTGATCACGGTTATGAGGTTGTCCCCGTAAACCCGAACTATGAAGAGGTGCTGGGTCAGAAGTGTTATCCCGACCTTGAATCGATTCCGGGGAAGGTGGATATCGTTGACCTGTTTCAACGCAGTGAAGAAGTGCCTCGGTTCGTTGACCCGGCGATTAAGATGGGGGCGACGACGCTATGGCTGCAACTCGGTATTGTCAATGAAGAGGCGGCTGAAGCCGCGCGCCTGGGGGGACTGAATGTTATCCAGGACAAGTGTATTAAGATCGAATACGCAAGGCTTTTCGGCGGTTTGAACTGGGCGGGCGTCAATACCGGTATCATCTCATCGAAGCGCCCCAGACGGCTGCCTTGATCTCCCAGAAATAAAAACCATGCACAGGATATCGCCATGACTGATCGAGAATTTGGCTTCGAAACCCGATGCCTGCATGCCGGGCAGATCCCTGACTCTGCGACTGGCTCAAGGGCCACCCCGCTGTACCAGACGGCAGCTTATGTTTTTGATGACACGGAACACGCCGCGAGCCTGTTTAACGTCCAGACGTTTGGGAACATCTATTCCCGACTGTCAAACCCGACAACGGCGGTATTCGAGGAACGCATGGCTTCGCTTGAGGGAGGCAGGGCTGCGCTTGCCGTCGCATCGGGTCTCGCGGCTCAGATGACCGCCCTACTCACATTACTTACCCAGGGCGATGAGATGATATCGGCCAGCACCCTGTATGGGGGCAGCTATTCCCAGTTCGATGTAAATTTTCGGCGCATGGGAATTAACACCATTTTTGTCAATCCCGATGACCCTGAGAACTTCCGGCGCGCGCTTACGGCTAAGACCAAGGTTGTGTTTATAGAAACCATTGGAAATCCGTCAAGTAATCTGATCGATATCGAAAAAGTGGCGGCAATCGCACACGAACATGGTATCCCGCTGATGGTCGACAACACTTTCGCAACGCCTTTTCTCTGCAAACCATTCGACTATGGCGCAGACATCGTCGTGCACTCCGCCACTAAATTTATTTGTGGTCATGGTACCTCGATCGGCGGTGTTATCATTGAATCCGGGAAATTTCCCTGGGACAACGGAAATTTTCCGGACATGACCGAACCGTCTAAGGGTTACCATGGCGTCAGGTTTTACGAAACGTTTGGCGACTTCGGTTTCATTACCAAATGCCGCCTGGAGACGCTCAGAACGCTCGGCCCAAGTCTCAGCCCCTTCAACGCATTCCTGTTCCTGCAGGGTCTTGAAACCTTGCACTTGCGGATGGAACGGCACGTCGAAAACGCGGTCCGGGTTGCCGAGCACCTCCAGGCTCATGATGCGATCAACTGGGTTAAATACGCCGGGCTTCCAGATAACCCATATTACGCGCTTTCACAAAAGTACCTGCCTAAAGGTGCGGGTGCGATTATGACCTTTGGAATCAAAGGGGGCATTGATGCGGGTATAAAATTCATTGAAAACGTGCAGTTCCTAAGCCACCTGGCCAACGTCGGAGATGCGAAAACACTGATTATCCATCCGGCTTCAACCACCCATAGACAGCTCAACGAGGATGAACAAATCGCGGCCGGGGTTGCACCGGACATGATTCGAATTTCGGTCGGCCTGGAATCAATCGAGGATATCCTGTGGGACATTGACCAGGCACTGGATATTTCGCAACTACCCTGACACTCAAGGAAACAGTCCGACTATGACTTTTAGAGATTATGATGCACAGCGTGACCTGGATTCCGTTAAACGTATCTGGCGGGAGTGTGGATGGATCGATGACGATGATGAAGCGGCCTTTCTTGAGGATTTTTTCGCCGCAGGGAACACCCTCGTTGCAACTATCGATGGTGAAGCCGAGTGCAGCGTGCACTGTACACCGGGAACGATTGCTTATCAGGAAGAAACATTAGACCTGGGCGCAGTCACGGCAGTTACCACGAGCCACATTTCCAGGAAACTGGGTTTCGCCAGGCAACTGACAGCACAGGCGCTCGCCCGGCAGGCTGAAGCGGGTATGGCGGTCAGCGCACTTGGAATGTTCGACCAGGGATTCTACGACAAAGTGGGTTTTGGGACAGGCGCCTATGAACATATGGTTCACTTCGACCCTGCTAACCTGAAGGTCGACAACGGGTTCAGGCCGCCGAAACGATTGACCACTAAGAATTTTCCGGAAATTTACACTGCAATGCTCGGGCGTCGCAAGGGGCATGGCGCAGTTTGCCTGACGGAACCGAGGCTGATGAAGGCGGAACTGAACTGGACAGTGAAACCCTTTGGACTTGGCTACTACGATGGGCCTGGCGGCACTCTATCGCACTTTATCTGGGGAGAGATGAAAGGCGAACACGGTCCTTACAGCATCACCTGGCGGGCTTATCAGAACAATGAGCAGTTGTTCGAACTACTGGCACTCATCAAATCACTGGGTGACCAGGTGAATTCAATCCATACCCTTGAATTCGGTGAGCTTCAGTTGCAAGACTTGTTAAAACAACCGTTTCGCCACAATCGAGCCACCGCAAAGGGATTAAACGAACAATCCATTCGGGCAGTGGCCTATTGGCAGGCTCGCATCCTTAATCTGGAATCCTGCCTCGCCAGCACTCATCTTCCCGGTCCGGGCGTGAGCATGAATCTAGTCCTTGAAGATCCGGTTTCGGAACACCTGCCTGACAGCAGCAATTGGCGGGGACTCAGCGGAAACTATATCGTAAAGCTCGGACCTGAGTCAGAAGTGAAGCCTGGTGAGGACAAAAGCCTGCCAACTCTCAAGGCTTCCATCAACGCATTCAGCCGACTCTGGCTCGGCGTTCGACCCGCCAGCAGCCTGATGATTACCGATCGACTAGCGGCGGAACCAGACCTGATAAAATCGCTCGATGCGGTATTCCACCTGCCTCGCCCGCATTTAGGATGGGATTTTTAACTACTATTTTCAGCATTGATCGACCGTCATATTTCCGATAGTGCGCTGCACAAACCTGACCTATAATGCACTGCAACATTTAAGTTATCTCACGATCAACAACCCCTACAGAGGGATGCCATGCTCATGACATCTAACGCCGCGGCACTATCCAGACTGGACCGCAAAATGCGCCGAGCCGAGAGTTATGCGGAATGGAAAGCAGCCGCACTCGAGCATGACCTTGTTTCAGGGCGGCAGAAATGGAAGGCAACTGAAGCATCGAAAAGTTACGACTATGCCAATATTCGTTCGAGAATCGAGATGCTGAGAGAGCTTCGGGCAAACAAAGACGATGTTGGACTGTTGTTCGCTCTCAACGAGGGCATCCATGGTAATCAGGGCGGCATGGGTAAATCCACGTTGTACCAGCGCGCCAGGTTCGGAACCAAAGACCTCATCGAAGCGTATGTCGATGAAATTGTTGATGCACTGAACCACATTTCCTTGATTCCTGAGTCTGATCAGATCACCAATATCGACAAACTAGATTTCTTTCATCGGGCAAGTCTCTGTTTTGGTCGTTCGGCGTTGATGTTAAGCGGCGCCGGTTCGCTGGGACACTTCCATCGCGGCGTAATCAAAACCCTGGTGGAGCACAACCTCCTGCCGAATGTCATCTCTGGTTCCAGTGCCGGTTCAGTATTTGCGGCCGTCGTCGGCACTCACAGCAACAAACAACTCAGAAGGCTTTTTCGGGATGTTACCTTCGGTGACCCGAAACAGCATGAAATAGATGCGCGTCCAAAGGGACTTGTTCGACAACAGATCGACTCAGGCGCACTTAAGCGGATGCTCGAAACCGTCGTTCCAGATCTCACCTTTCAGGAAGCTTACGAAAAGACTGGCCGCCATATCAGCATCACAATCGCGCCATTTGAAGAACACCAGACTTCACGACTCATGAATGCGGTCACTTCACCTAACGTATTCATCCGCAGCGCAGTGATGGCTTCATGCGCGGTGCCCGGAGTCTTCCCGCCGGTCATGTTGATGGCCAAGAATGTCTATGGAGAACCACAACCTTACCTGCCAAACCGTCGCTGGGCTGACGGCTCAGTTACCGACGACCTGCCAGCAAAAAGGCTGGCCCGGCTTTACGATGTCAATCACTACATCGTCAGCCAGGCAAACCCACTCGCGCTGGCCATGAAAACAACTGAAGACTATCTGCCCATACCGGAGGGCATGAAGAACCTGATGCGCGCCTCTACCCACGAGTTCCTGAAAAGTGGTGAGCAGTTTTCTCGTCGATACTTAAGAGGAATCCCGGACGTCGGCAAGGCCATGAGCATGTTCTACTCCCTGGTTGCACAGGAGTACAAAGGTGATATCAATATCCTCCCAAACTTTAACTTTGTCGATCCGCAGAAACTGCTCGGGCAACTGACGACTACAGAAATTGATGAGTTAGTCATCGAAGGTGAACGCTCCACCTGGCCGAAGCTCGAGCAAATCCGAATTTCCTCAAAAATCGGCAAGACGCTGGATCAGATTCTTGACCATCACACGGATCACAACGTGCAACGTTTTTACAAGGCGAGGCGACCGCGAAAACCAGCCTGATGTTTGCTCGGGCAAGCCTCAGGACATCGATTTTCGCGAACCTCCCAGGCGGCGTATGATGTATGAACCTTCATGATTCCCCGGGGACGCGCCGTGAACAAATATCTCGAACAGGCAATACAAACTGAAAGGTTTCTCGCGGGCACCAGCGAAGAGACACCTTCCGGTACCACATGGCGCCGAACACCCGAGGGTAAACCGACGCATTCCCTTTACCATGGCAGTGCCGGAGTACTCCTGTTCTACCTGGAACTCTACAACGTCACCGGTGAGGATAACTACCTCCTTATTGCAAGAAACGCAGGCGATGACCTGGTCGACTACGTTGCACGAAAAGCCGCGGCCGAGGACTTCATCACGATTGGTTTTTACAGCGGCTGGCCGGGTTATGTATTTTCCCTGAACGAGCTGTTCAATGTCTGTGGTGATGATAAATACCGTAAGGCCGCACTGATTGCGCTCGCCAGAATCACCGCCCAGGCTTCCCCACAAGGTACGGGTATCGGTTGGATCGAACCGATCCCCTTCTCCGATATCACGGGGATTGAAGGCGAACGTGAAGTCATTGACCTCTCGGTTGGCGCAGCCGGTACCGGGATCATTTACCTATACGCCCATCGTCAGGGGCTGGCCGAGGAAGCGCTCTCGCTCGCAATCAAAACCGCCGATCGATTAATTGAGGTCGCAGAACAAACACCGGATGGTTTACGCTGGCTGATGATGGTCGACATGGCATTCGCGTTCACCGCACCCAATTTCGCCCATGGTGGGGCCGGTGTCGCCTATTTTCTGGCCGACCTCTATCGAGAAACCGGCAATGATACCTATCTGCAGGCTGCCATCTCCGGCGCACGCTACGTGCAATCCAGGACCCACGCTCAGGCCGAAGGATTTCTCGTGTGCCACACCGAGGAGCAGTTGCCCGCCTCAACTTTTTACCTTGGTGTTTGTCACGGGCCAGCAGGTACGGGCCGACTAATGTATTTACTGAACCAAATTACCGGTGATAACAGTTGGTGGGACTGGCTGACAGAAAACTTCAAAGGACTTGAGAGCACGGGCGCTCCCGAACAGCGCAGCAAGGGTCTATGGCAGAACCTCGGACAGTGCTGCGGAGATGCGGGCATTGGCGACTATGCATTGTTCCTTTATGAGACCAGCCGGGATGAGAAATATCTCGACTACGCAAAGCGCACGGCGGAGCACATGGTTAAACACGCAAATCACGAAAACGGGCTTGCATGGGCGCAGGCAGAACACCGAAATCGACCGGAGTTTACGGAGATCCAAACTGGCTACATGCAAGGGGCGGCTGGAATTGGCAGCTTCCTGCTTCATTTGGCAACCGTCACAACCGGTCACCCCAGAAAAATTGTCATGCCCGAGACACCATTTCATTACGCACCGGGCTAGCGTCTGGCAAAATCTGCTTAAGGGATGACCGAAAATCCTTCCGGAACAACACCCAGGAGACGCTGGCAGCGCTCGCTGAATCCGTTCAGCACAGGCAAGCCACTCGAGACCGCTTGATTTTCCAGGGGAGCAAGCCAACTGGGGATGTAACCGATGTAGAAACCGGTACGGATTTTGTCCGTCTGGTTGCTGCCACCGCCATGCATGACATCTCCGCTATATAGTAGTGCCGAGCCTTGCTCCATCACAGCAAGACAGGTTTCGTCATCATTAACACACCTTCCTGACGGCCACTTGTGACTACCGGGCACCACCACCGTTGCACCATTTTCACTGGTAAATTCACTCAGTGCGATATTCGCACTAAAGAGCAGATTCGACCCGTCACCACGTGGCACATAAGGCCACGAGTCGGCGTCTCTGTGTAACATCTGATTTGCCTGGCCCTGGCCAAGTACCATGAGTTCGATGGTACTGACACGAATACTTCGGCACCGTTTTCCTCGTTCCAGCAGGCTAGCTGCCAATTCGAGCAATATTGGATCCTCGACAATACCTGCACTTAACGTCGTCATTGCCGCCACACCATGGAAGCGTTTCGTCTGTAATCCAAAAAACTCACGGTCCGCTTCATCGTCTGTATTGCTCCAGGGCACCGCATTGATACCGGGCATCAGGTCAGCCATCGTCCGGTCACAAAATTCAGCATCGAGTAATCCATCGAGGATGCAGGCACCATCTTCTACGATTGCCTGCTGTATAGCCGTTAGCGAACTTTGCCGATCAAAATGTTGAAGTGAGGGCATCCGGACTCCTCTGGCATGACTGTTAGCGTGGATTCACTGAACACTCTACTAAGAGAAACAGTCCCTGTGAAGCATCGCGGAATTTAACATCCCGTCGATGCTATAGTAATCTCGAGTTGATAAGGATAATGCTGAATACCAGTCCTGAAATTGAACGGAGTACACAATAATGACAAGAGCAACGGGTATCGGCGGTATTTTTTTCAAGGTGGCAGATCCTGAAAAAACCCGCCAGTGGTATAAGGACCACCTGCAATTAGGCACCGACGATTATGGCTCAAACTTTGAATGGCGCCAGGCCGACGAGGGAACAGCAAAGGGCTTTACGCAATGGTCGCCTTTCAAGCAGAGTAGTGATTATTTCGCCGGACAATTTATGATCAACTACCGGGTGACCAACCTCGAAGCACTTGTCGAGGAGCTGCGCGCCAAAGGCGTTGAAATAGTGGATCAGATTGATTCCCAGGAAATTGGCAAGTTCGTCCATATCATAGACGGTGATGGCACGCGTGTTGAACTCTGGGAGGCGTTTGACGATGAGTATGACAAGATGGTCGGAGACGGACGAACAAAGTAGATGGTGAAGGTGATCGTATGCACCAATTTCCGACCGTTTTCCGGTCAGCCATCGTGTGCATTTCGAGGATCAGAGAAGTTGGCCGTTTACATCGAGGATCAAATCACGCAATTCGGTCTTGATGCGGCGGTGGAACGCTCGGTCTGCCTCGGCCACTGCGCGATAGGCCCCAACGTCAGGATACCAGGTCGCGAATTTATCCATGAGGCAACGACTGAGAAGCTTGATGAACTGATCGCATCGTTACCGAAAACCCTGGATCCAACCAAACCCAGAAATAGCAGGTAAACCAATGGCAAAAGGGATCTCGATTCAACTCTACACGCTCCGGGAGGAATCAAAAAACGGACTCCGCCCGACACTTGAAAGGCTCGCAGAAATCGGCTTCGACGCTGTAGAAGCGGCGGGATTCGGCGACCTGACGGCGAGTGAATTCCGAACCTGTGTTGAAGATCTCGGTATGAAAGTCTCCGGCAGCCATATCGGGTTACCTGAGCCGGGTCAGGCGGAAGCGCTACTCGATTCACAGGATCCGCTCGGTCCAACGTCGTTAATCGTCGCATTCCTGCCACCTGATAATTTCAAGAACGCAGATGCCGTTCGGAAAACCGCCGAACAACTAAACGACTTCAATACGAAAGTTCAGGCCCGCGGCTCCACGCTTGGGTATCACAATCACTGGTTTGAATTCTCCACGCTGATCGATAGCAGCCCCGCCTACTACGATTTATTCAGCCAGTTAGACCAGTCAATCATCGCGGAACTTGATACCTACTGGGCACAAACGGGTGGTACCAGCGCTGTGGAGGCAGTCAGCAGACTAGGTGAACGGGCGCGATTGCTGCACATCAAGGACGGACCTGCCGACAAGCACACATCAAACATGGTCGCTGCCGGCCAGGGCAGTATGGACATCACCGGGATTTTCGGAGTCAGCCAGGCTGACTGGCACATTGTGGAACTGGATCGTTGCGATACCGACATGTTTACCGCGGTCGAACAGAGTCATGCTTACCTGCGGGAGATAAGCTAAGGCGGCTACGGCTCAACGATCCGGTTGCAATGACTTGAGATAGCTATTCAGGAACAGACCGTCCGGATCCACCTCATCCCTGACAGCCCACCAGGCCTGCCAGTCAGGGTGTGCCGTGGCCAGCTGGCTACCATCAAGATAATTCACTTTCCCCCAGTGCGGTCGTCCACCGTACGTCAGGAATATCTCCTCGCACGCCTGGTAGTAAGCTGTTTCATCTGCTTTGATATCCTGATGAACCGAGATAGTGACCGTGCCCCGACCATTTGCCATGGATAACCAGACATCATCTGCCGCCACGGTGCGATATTCCACCGGCCAGACCACGTCTGGAAAATCCCGCTTCAGCAATTGCCGGATATCAGCAAAGCAATTCAGACCACTTTCTGCTGGAACGCTGTACTCCATTTCAGTGTGAAAATGTGGTCTGTGATTCGGCAAAACCTCATAATTCCAGGCCACCCTTGAACCTTCAGCGTCAACCGGATAACGGGCTTCGACATCAGTGCGATCAATAATTTTTACGGTTGCCTGATCCGTACCTGGATACCAGAAAAACTCAAATCGTTCATGTTTGGCAACGAGTTCCGGGATGCGCGGAACCAGCTTATCGTGTTCGGTGTTAAAGCCTGACTCAATCAGTTTGTATGCTGGACAAAGCTGCATTTCAAGCGCGGTAGTGATGCCGAGAGAACCCAGACTCAGCCGCGAGGCCTGCCATATTTTATCGTTCTGCGTCGCACTGCATTCGAGCAGTTCTCCACTGGCAAGCGCAATGCGGGCACCCGTCACAGCGGCCGAGAGGTTTTGTAATTGCCTGCCGGTGCCATGTGTCCCGGTCGCGCAGGCACCCGCCAGTGCCTGTCGGTCAATATCGCCCTGGTTTTTCAACGCAAGGCCGAGATCATGCAGCGGTCTGCCCAGCGAATAAATCTTGCTGCCCGCCCAGATCCAGGCCCTGTTAGTTTGAGGATCATGACTTTTGATTCCTGAAAGCCCTGAGGAATCAACGATAATCCCGTTGCCTGGCACGAGTGGAGAATGGCTGTGTCCTGATCCTGCGACGCGAATACTTTGGCCTCTGGCCTGCGCGTCGCGAGTCACACCACAGGCATCGTCCTCGCTGCGGACAAAGTGGACATCCTCGGGTCGCACGCTGTGCCGACCAGACCAGTTACTCCAGGACACCATAAGCATTGCTCCAATTTAACAAAATTTCTGAACCACCCTCACCCATCAATGTCTGGTACTACAGACCAGTTGTGCATCGAACTAAACCGGTTGCCATGTCTCGCCGTCATATTGCCAGTCAGACGCCAGGGTCAGGTTGTCCGAGGAGTTACCGATCCGAAATCGATAACTGCAGGCCTCGAGCTCCCAACTGGTGGTATCGGCATTGTAGTAACGTAAATCACTGTCAGAGAGGTCCAACTGCAAGCCAACAGCCTCACCCGGGTTTAGCTCCACCTTGCCGAATGCCTTTAGTTCCAGAGGAACTCGAAATACCCGCGAGTCACTCACTTCCACGTACACCTGCGCAACCTCCGCTCCGGTCCGGTCGCTGGTATTGCTGATGGTCACGGTGAAGACGAAACCCGTCTCACCACGTTCGACCATCATTCCGTCCATGACGAATGTGCTGTAACTCAAGCCGAATCCAAACGGAAATTCCGCGGCGATTCCAGAATGGTTCAAAAATCGATAACCATGTAAGAGATCATGAGTAATCTCCAGGGCGTTGATGTTCCACTCCATCAGGTGACCGGTTGCGACGGGTACCGAGACGGGTAATTTACCCGCGGGATTCGATTCACCAAATAAGGTTCTGGCAACCGCATGG
>JAJFKA010000054.1 GCA_021773555.1 Gammaproteobacteria bacterium | reverse complement strand
CACTGGTGTTGTCGATAACTTACCGACGGCCAGAAGTAACACGGCAGTTACTCAACATTGGGAGCGTTGCGCGGGAAGGAAAGCCGGGACTCATGGCACTCATCGCTGCTGCGGAGTATGGCGGTCGAACCAGCATTGATTTATTGCTGGCGAACGGTCTGAATATTTCTTCATTGAATCACATCATGATGCCGGGCAATTATGATCGTCGAGATCCTGACCTGGCTAACGAGCTGGCCCGGGCGCTTGAGGCAGGGGATGACGATTTGTTCGGCGCATTGCTGCTGGCAGGCGCAGATATTAACCAGCCGAACTCCCATAAACTGGGCCGGGTTCTTGTGGGAATGTTCGCGGATCGCCCACCTCTGTTTCAAAAACTGATTGACGCTGGAGCAAACGTCAATGCAGTCAATCAGTCGGGCTCTACTTCATTGCATTACTATGCAGGCTGTAAGCGATGTGCAGATCCGGTTTCAGCACTCAAGGCGCTGTTAGCTCACGGTGCCGATATCAACATGCCGGATAGTCGCGGGCAGACGCCCTTGCACCGCGCTGAGATATATAAAGTCCGGGATACCCGGGAACTGCTGCTCGCGTCAGGAGCTTCACTCGTGCCCTCGGAGCCTGCGCCTTGAGACAGCTGCTGGTCAATTTCGCCAAAGCGACCGGCGTCATAACCCTTACTATCCTGGTCATTATGCTGCTGCTGGCGCCGCCGCGATTGCTGAGTATCAGCGTGACGAATACGGCCGGGACCTCGGTCGGCGCAGCCAGTCTTCGCTTCAACACAAGCTCTCTGGCGGTGCCGTTATTTCGGACCGATCACTATTTTCTTTATCTTTACGCAGATGACGTGCAGGTCACAGTCAGGGCTGCGGGTTATGAATCGGCAGAATTTGAGGCAGACCAGGTGGTCTCGCCGTTTAGTGGAAGCGTCGAGCACAGCAGTGTCAGCAGTTTTTTTCACCGCCTCGAGGTTACGCTGGAGCGCGAGGACCCGAACCTTTTGATGACCAGCTACCGGGGTGTGTTAACTACAGGCGGCGCTGGTGCTCTGCAGGTAGTCGCTATTCATCCGGATTTTCGAGGCACCCACCAGCCGCTGAACTGGCTGCTGCGGCAGTTCAGCGAGAAGACCGGGAAACCGAAGGAATCACTGAAGTACCTGCGACTCATTGTTGAACGCGATGCAGGGAGAGCAGTGCAAGGTGTTTTTCTGGATTTCAGCCACGCCGATGGTGGCGCGCTTGAATATGAACCCCCGGATGGCTGGCCGGCAGGTAATCTGATCAGGCGCATCGAGGCGTCCATGACCATGGCACCCGATATTGGCTATCGCTCGCGTTTTCCGATTGCCCAGCACCAGGCAGACACCGCCTATGAAAACGGCGCTACCTTTTTTTATTGTATGATTGACGGGCACTATTGTGCCGGGCAGGTAACTACTTATTCACGGCGCGCGGGTGAAGTTCAGGAAGCACATGTACAGGTCACAATAAACAGGACCAGAGGCGACAAGCGAATTCGGAGATGAGGAAAGCAATGTAATGTTTGAAAAGGAAAAGCTGATAAAAGGTGTTCAGCAGCGAGAATTCACGATAACGGTTGCAGGCGATAACGTGCCTTGCGTGATCTGGGCACCAGAGGATGCCAGCGGCCCACGTAACCTCCTGTTGATGGGTCATGGCGGGTCGCAACACAAGAAAATCTTGGGCATTCGTCGTCGGGCCATCGACTATGCGAATAAATATGGCTGGGCTACCCTGGCCATCGATGCACCTGGCCATGGTGATCGAATTACCAGAGAGGCAGCGGCACTACTGATGGCAGAAGTTGGTGCGCGGGTGACCGGGCAATCGAGCGAACCCGTTAATGATCCGCAACGCATGAAGGTGATGGCAAAAAGAAGCGAACAGGCGGTCCCGGAATGGCAGGCGGCGCTCGACGCCGTCCAGCAATTCGATTTCGTTGGTGATACCGGTATGATTGGCTACTGGGGAGTCTCGATGGGAACAGCGATCGGAGTCCCGCTCCTGGCTGCAGAGCCACGCATAAGTTGTGCAGTACTGGGATTAGCAGGGATGCGGGAAGGAGATTCGGTATTCAGGAAAGCGGCTGAGGCAATCCACATTCCAGTGCAGTTCGTGTTTCAGTGGGAAGACGCCGTTGCTCCAAGGCAGGCCGGTATTGAGCTGTTCAATGCGTTCGCCTCCGTTGCGAAAACAATGCACATCAATCCGGGCGGTCACGTGGATATTCCTGATTTTGAAAGTCATGCCTGGGAGTCATTCTATGTACGCCACCTTGGTGCTTAAAACGGGAACAGACCCGAACGGGAACCGTTCACTTATTTGGAGAAAGCCAGCATGCGGTTTGTATTAGTTTGCCTGATAGGTTTCGCCAGCAGTGTCTGGGCGGATGACAAAAAAGAGATCAGTGACCTGCTGGATGGATTTCACCTGGCGGCAGCCGATGCGGATTATGAGGGTTACTTCGCGAAGTATGCCGATGACGCAGTGTTTCTTGGCACAGATGCAAGTGAGCGATGGACACTGGCAGAATTCAGAGACTACGCGAGGCGCCCGTTTGAGCAGGGGACTGGTTGGCGGTATGTATCGGTTAAACGCCATATCGAGCAAAGCCCGGCGAACCACGACGTTGCATGGTTTGACGAAATTCTTGAAAACCCCAGGCTCGGTCATTGCCGGGGTACCGGTGTGGTTATCCGGGATAAAAACGGGTGGCGGGTAGCCCACTATAGTCTGTCCATGCTGATCCCGAATGAGATTGCGACGAATATCGCACGGCAGGTCATGATCGCAGAAATCGAAGCGCGTAAGCGAAAAGAAAAAGCCAAAAAAAATGCCGCCGGCAAGCACGGTGACTGACAATGTCCCGCTGACCTGCCCCTGTGAATCAGGGCTGATGTTTGAGAATTGTTGTCAGCAAGTCATTGTCGGGGCAGTGACCGCGAAGACTGCCGAGGCACTGATGCGCTCGCGTTACACGGCCTATGTGGTGCGCGATTCAGCGTATCTGCTGGCCACCTGGCACCCGTCAACGAGACCCTCAGACCTTAACCTCGATCCTGAGCAACGCTGGCTTGGATTGAAAATTATGCCTGAGCAGACGGCAGGCGTCGAAACGCACTGCCAGGTGGAATTCATTGCCCGCTACAAAATTGCCGGGCGGGCGCACCGGATGCATGAGCGCAGTCGATTCATTTGCGAAAATGGTACCTGGTTTTACCTGGATGGCGAGTTCCCGTCAGCTAATTAGTTACTTGCAACTCGACTTTGTCGGTATCAACTTCAAGTAGATTCTAGATTAGCCGTGAATCCCTGATGCCGGTTGAAGATGGGACTTGATGCTCGTCGATCCGATCAAAAAAATCTGACTATTCTTCTCTGCAATTTAATGCTTCATGGTTGTTCCAAAAGAAGCTCCGGGGGATAATGGGCGCTGGGGAGTCGATGGTGGTCTGACAGTTCTGTGAGACTATTCTGCTCTGGAAAAAAACCCTTTTGGAGAGAACTTAATGAACGGAACTATTCTGCGCGGCCGCTATGGTCTCGTTGTGTGTATGTTTGCGCTGTTGCTTGCACCGCACTCACTGTTTGCGTCGGAAACCACGTCTGCCATTCGCGGCAAGGTGTTAGACGCCAGTGGTTCCGATGTGGCCAATGCGACGGTAGAAGTAACGGACCAGCGGACGGGGATAACACGAAGTTATTCAACCAACAGTGTGGGTACGTTTCTCGCATCAAGGCTACCGGTAGGTGGCCCGTATAAAATTGTAATTAATGGTAAAACCACCAAGACCGTTGAGTCGATTTCGCTTGGTGATGTTTATAATTTACGCATTGATCTGGGCGGTTCCGGTCCCATCGAGGAAATTGTTGTCTACGGCCAGTCTGATGCGATTGCTGATATCGCGGCCGGCCCATCCGCAACCTTTTCAAGCTATGACATTGAAACGGCGGTCGCCTTTGACCGGGACATCACTGATGTCTACGGCATTGATCCCCGACTGAATGTCGACAATGAAGATGATGGATTTGAGATTAACTGTGGCGGCAAACATCCCCGCTTCAATAGTGTCACCCTGGATGGCGTTAGCCAGAATGACCGGTTCGGTCTGAACGCCAATGGCTACTCGACAGCGGTCGGCATGCCGTTTCCGTTCGACTCCATTCAACAGGTTGCTGTTGAACTGGCACCATTTGATGTTACCTACGGTGGATTTTCTGCCTGCAACATTAACTCTGTAACCAAGTCGGGCAGTAATGAGTGGGATGGTAACGTCTTTTTCGAATATACCAACGAAGACCTGCGTGGAGACTCCCTCGGTGGAGATACTCGCGATTTTGGTACCGCAGATTTTGATGAGGAAAAGTGGGGATTTTCCATCGGTGGGCCGATCATCCAGGATAAGTTATTCATCTTTGCCGCCTATGAGGAAAGTGAAAAGCCAAGGTTCCTGGCCCGTGGCCCGAATGGTTCCGGACAGGGAGATGAACGGCCATGGCTGAGCCAGGCTGATTTCGATCGTATCCAGTCGATTGCACAAAATACCTATGGCTACAACCCCGGCGGGTCGCCAGGTGATGGTGCCCAGGAAGATGAAAAATACATGGTGCGCGTCGACTGGAATATCAATGATCGACACAACGCCGCCTTCATCTACAACTATTACGATGGCTTTCAGGATCGTGATTCTGACGGTGACAGCAATGAGTTTGAGTTTGCCAATCACTTCTACGTGAAGGGTTCGGAGTCTGAGACCATAACGTTGAAGTTAAATTCTCAGTGGAGCGATGCGTTCTCAACTGAAGTTTTCTGGAGCACCAATGAGATGAATGATTCTCAGGTGACAGTCGGTCCCAAGGGATTTGGCGACTTCCAGATTAGTATTGGTCGTGACACGGTTTATATCGGCGCTGACGACTCGAGGCAAGCCAACGCCCTGGATACGGAATCTGATTTTATGCGCCTGACGGCGCAGTATCTGATTGGCGATCATGTGATTACCGCGGGTTATGAGCGTGAAGAGCAGACGGTGTTTAACCAGTTCGTTCAGCATGCCAGAGGTGGTGAGTATGACTTCTTCGATGACTCAGCGGGTAATCCGGCTTCCTGCGACGCGCTGACGGCCGCTGGCCGCTTCGCCGATGCAGCCTGTGATTTGTCCGGTATTGACAAGTTTGAACTGGGTCGTCCCAGTCGTATTTACTACGGCAGTGGCGGTGGCACCAACAACGCAGCCGATGCCGCCGCAAATTTCAGCAATACGCTGAACAGCCTGTTTATCCAGGATGAGATTTACTTCCCGAACAAAGACCTGACCATCGTTGCCGGTTTTCGTTATGACTGGTTCGACAGCAGTGATCGACCGAACTTTAACCAGGCATTCACCACCGCTAACGGCGGCCTGCGCAATGACGCTAATATCGATGGCGTCGACATCCTCATGCCTCGACTCGGCTTCACCTGGGGCGTACGCGATGACGTCACATTACGTGGCGGTATTGGCTTGTACTCAGGGGGTAATCCCAATGTGTGGATTTCCAATGCCTGGAGTAATGATGGCCTGACGAACGTGCAATTGCAGCTCAGGAACTTTGATTCCTCCCGATCGGTCCTGGACGGCAGCATCCCGTTGACCGGAGGTAATCCAGGCTTCGATGTCCCCCAGGAACTGTTTGACACGGTAGCCGCGACCAGCGCAGCCAATGCCAGTGACAGTCGACTGGCACTGGTAGACCCGGGTTACGATCAACCCAGCGAGTGGAAATTCGCACTGGGGGGCACCTGGGACTTGCCCTGGTATGGCATCGTCGCAGATATCGATTATCTGCATACGGAGTTACGGGATTCCGCGATCTATCGTGATCTGTCCCAGGCCATTGTCGGCCAGACTATTGCTGGTCAGCCGATTTATGACTACGTGAATGGTCGGGACAATTACATGCTGACCAACTCATCGAAAGACACCAGCTCCGACATGTTCTCGGTGATTCTCAACAAACACTTTGATTCCGGTGTCGATTTGATGATTGGCTATGCCTACACGGATGCGGAAGACGTTGCCTCCATGAACGCATCCACCGCCGGGTCGAACTTTGACAACGTGGCGACGCTGAACATTAACGATCTCCGTACTGGTACTTCGGATTACCTGGTGCCGCATAGTCTTTCTATGAAAATTACTTATGAGTTCAGCCTGTTTGGGAATCTCAAGACAAGCCTTGCACTCTATGGTTTTGCCAGTGAAGGGCAGCCGCAAAGTTACGTTATGAGCGGTGGCGATCTTGAGGGTGACGGCTTCTTCGGCCGGCACCTGCTTTATGTGCCAACCGGTGCGAATGATCCCAATGTTGTCTTTGATCCTGGTTTTGACCAGGCTGCATTTTTCGCCTGGGTTGGCAAGGAAGACCTGGGCAGGGGGTTTGTTGATCGAAACGAGACTCATGCAAAGTGGAGTAATCGTTTTGATTTTCGTATCAATCAGGAGCTGCCGACCTTTATTGATGGCACCTCAGCGAAGCTTTACCTGAAAATTTATAACCTTGGCAATATGCTGAGTGAGGACTGGGGTGAGGTTAACGATGCCCAGTTCTTCGCTGTCCAGGCGGTAAACTCAAGCGTCAATGCTCAGGGACAATATGTTTTCGAGCAGTTTAACGGCGGTTCGATCAATGATGTGCTGGAGAATCGCTCCTTGTGGTCGCTTCGTCTTGGACTGCAGTTCGACTTCTAGCCTGTTTGTCAATACTGCTTTGATTGGAGGCGGCCTAACAGGCCGCCTTTTTTTGGTGCGCCAGGCATGGCGCGCAGCGCCGTAGACTGGCGCTATCTCCGAAGCTGTGGTGGCAACGGAGTGACTTGGCGGTGAAAGTCCGCTACCGGCCCGACAAGGGGAACGGTTAGTTGAAGGCAAGGGTGTCCATCGTGAGGTGGAATCTGAAGGAAGCTGGAGACAAAACACTGATCTGACGAAAAGGAATCGCATACAAGGCAGCTGCATTGAGATAAGAAGTCCAAAATCTTCGAAGTCCAATACTTGTACGGGAGGTGCAGTTGTAGATGCGGCGGATATAAGTGTGAAGGTCGCGCGTCTTACCCTGGGAGGTCTGATGATCTGCTGTTTGTTGACAGCTACTAATGTTGAGAAGCATTGGGATGGATCGCCAGAAGTCAGCAGAGGTCATAGTAGGTGAGCCAATCACTGAAGGGCCGAACGTGGTAAACCGTTATTAGGCGACATTGTTTGTGGTGAACTCTGTAACAGTAGAAACCGGTGAACCGGTGAGCATCGAAGGTGTAGGGCAGAACCCGGCGCGGACGTTGTCTCATGCTGAGAGTGATGCCGTGACATTAGCGCGGACGAACGCGGAGCAAGCGCTGATGGAGCAGGTCGTAGACCGTGCGAACATGCAGCGCGCCTATAAACGGGTCGTACAGAACAAGGGCGCAGCAGGCGTTGATGGCGTCACTGTTTCCGGTCTGTCTGACCTGTTGAGACAACATTGGCCAACGATCAAGGTAAAGTTGCTGGAGGGTAATTACCAACCGTTACCGGTACGACAGGTGAGCATTCCGAAACCAAATGGTGGGGAACGTCATCTGGGTATCCCAACGGTGTTGGATAGACTGATTCAGCAAGCTTTACACCAGGTCTTAAGTCCATTGTTTGAACCGACGTTTTCAACACACAGTTATGGGTTCCGTCCGGGTCGTAGCGCGCAACAAGCGGTATTGGCTGCGCAATCGCATGTTGCCTCAGGTTATGAGTGGGTGGTTGATCTTGATCTTGAGAGCTTCTTTGATCGGGTCAATCACGATCTGTTGATGACCAGAGTGGAGCGGCATGTGGCGGACCGGCGTGTACTCAAGCTGATCCGGAAGTCCCTGAAGGTAGGGATGATGGTAGGCGGGCTGCAAAGCCCTCGACAAGAGGGAACGCCGCAAGGTGGTCCATTGTCGCCACTGCTATCGAACATCCTGCTGGATGATCTGGATCGCGAGTTGGATAAACGTGGTCACCGGTTTGTCCGTTATGCGGATGATGTCGTGATCTACGTTAACAGTGAGCGATCTGGATTGCGGGTATTGTCCAGTGTGAAACGTTTTGTGACCAAACGCCTGAAGCTGGTGGTGAATGACAAGAAAAGTTCGGTGGCGAAACCATCGCGGCGAACCTTTCTTGGCTACACGATCAGCAATCAGGGTCATCTGCGTATTTCGATGTCAAGCCGTCTACGGCTGAAACGGAAGCTGTTGCAGGTGTTCAGAAGGTCCCGAGGTCGAGCTTTGTTGCGTACGATCGAAGAGCTTAACCGGGTGTTGCGTGGTTGGTCTGCTTACTTCAAGCTGGCTCCGTCCAAGACCCCTTTGATGCAAATCGATGGATGGGTTCGTCGTAAACTTCGCTGTATCTTATGGCGCCAGTGGAAACGACCCAAAACGCGTGAGCGGAACTTGAGACGTCTTGGTCTTTCGGTTCAACGGGCGTGGCGCTCGTCGGTGAATGGCCGTGGTCCATGGTGGAATGCAGGTGCTTCCCACATGAACCTGGCTGTTCCGAAGTTGCGCTTCAACAACTGGGGGTTGGTATCTGTTGTTGATACTATTTGGCGGCTCCAGCGTTTACCATGAACCGCCGTATACGGAACCGTACGTACGGTGGTGTGGGAGGACGGCTGGGGTAACTCAGCCTCCTACCCGAT
>JAJFKA010000053.1 GCA_021773555.1 Gammaproteobacteria bacterium | reverse complement strand
ATCTCGATAAAGAAGCCGAATATACGACTGCAGATCTGTTCTTGATTAATCGTTAACGTTGAGAAGAAAAAAACAGAGTAAACAAATAATCACTTGATCAATCAGGCGGGTCCATATACGGGTCCATATACGACCCCATTTATTCAATTATGCAGCTAGATAGGGGGTAGCCAGCCGTTGGCCAAGCGATCTAACATTTTGAGACTGTGGGATCTCATTCGTTCGTCCCAGTCTAGCACCTCCAAACACAATTCCAGAGTTGCAAGCGCAAGTCGTTCAGAAGCGTTGGGGCCATGATTACCTTTAAAACCAGAAAGCATGCTTTCAAGTTGATGAGATGTCGGACCCGCAAATGCCTGCCAACGGAAATCTTCCGTCGAGTCTCCAATCTGCGAGTCCTCAAAATCGATCAGCGCGAGCACCTCCACGTTAGCGCTAACCAGAATATTTGCCGTGCCCCAGTCACCGTGGACGAAGGTATCCTGACGAATGTGAGGCAACCAGGAATCGGCGAGCGCTACCAGCTGATCTGACAGTTCTGCCGGAACGGTTGCATGGAAGTTCGCAAACTGTAACTTGAGCCTACCTTCCAGCGGCCAGGTTTGAAGGTTGTCTGCAGGAACGCTTTGGAGCCTTGTAAGAAGCTGCCCAAGAATGCGGTGAACGTGAGCGCCTTCGTTGTTCTGCGCCAATGGCGTTTCGCCATCAATCCAACGCGTCGCAAGCCAGAGATCTCCGCTGCCAACTAAGTCCGGCCCCAGACCGCAACCGACAATCGCCTCGAACCCGGCGAGTTCCCTTTGCCACGCTGCTCTCTCCGTCTCTGAAAACAGTTTTAGCACCTTGTTGTCATAACGGAAGATCTGACGTCGATCAGTTTCTTCCTTCACGAGCAACCCGGCGTCACCTCGCAACCCCAGAGAATGTAGGGCATTAATCTTCGTTTGCTTCATCTCATCTGTTTCGGCTAATCATCGTCTGCATATACCTGATCACATGCTCTGCGTAGGGCTGATCGACCACGGTTGTGGCCGGCAGGTTTAAAGAAAACGCTGCATACAAACTCGTGGCCAACGCTCCAGTCCGTGGCTGGCTTCGATGGAACGTACCTTTTGAAGGCCGGGCAGTAGATTTTCTTCAGCAATAACCACAAACCCACATCGCTCATAGTAAGGCGCATTCCAGGGTATATCTCTAAATGTTGTGAGCGTCACAGCATCCATGTGCTGTTCACTGGCCCACGAGACCGCTTTATCAATTAAGGAACGGCCAATTTTTCGACCGGCATGGTTCTCATGAACAGAAACCTGCTCAATGTGTGCACGGTTATCGACAATATCCAGGATGATGTAAGCGATCGGCTGATCAAGACCATCAACCGCCACCCAAAGGCGGTGCTCGTCACAATAGACCGCAAGTTCGGATAGGGGTAGAGGCTCGTCGTTAGCGATTTCATCCATGTCCCGGTCGAGGAATATTTTTCCAGCAGAGCGTTCTATTTCCTGGCAGACGGTGAGATCGCTAATTCTTCCTAAACGAATCTCCGGAGTCTGGCTGTTTTCTGTCATACCGCACATTAATTGGGGAGGAGTGGAAGTTCAAGCCGAGGGTTTTGGCCCGCCTGGGGTCGGACGCTGTCGTTCTGGTGATGCAATGTTAGGCTATGTTGCTGATGAATCATACGAGAACCGAATGGAGATCATGAATCCAAACTATGCGAGGCGTTGGAATTAAAAAGGAGTTAAAGAGGGTCATTAGGGACTGAAGTAGATCGTTTCCCTCAAGAGGGAGTACAAAATAAATCAATTACGGAGACACTAGTTCGATCCGAGATGGTGAGGTATATTCTGATCGAGCGGCGTTATGCTACTAAAAAAATGTCGCACCCAGGTGCTCGCAAAGCGCCATTTGTTTGGCTAACGAGGACCGCAGGCAGTGATAAATCTAACTGGCAATTCGCCACAACTTTTAGCAAACAGGTTCATGATTAGCGTCAACCCGATGATGCTTTCAAGGATACTGCTCATTATTCCTCTCGTTGGCCTTATCTCAGGGTGTTTGTTCGGAGGAAAGAATAAGGCGATTGATTACAAGCTGCATACGCTCAACGAGGCTATATCGCTAGAGCTTCAGGCACGGCCGGTGGAAATGTTGTTCACCTACTCCCTTTCCTCAGAGAAAATAGCTGCGCAGAAAGACAGCATTCAATCCCTAAATACAAGAAAATCAAACCTCGGGGCATATCCTTTTGTAGCTGCTACATCGGAAATAGACGTGGTGAGTCGTTCTTTTGAGCCCGGCACACAGGGCGTGATTAGAATTCTTGAGACAAAAGAAGGTATGTTTAAGATGTGGGCTGGGGCGGCACATGTACCTGGTGCCAAAGCCTTTCGATTGCTATTAAAAGTTGTTTCAACTGAGCCAGATACAAAAGCAGCGGTCTTAAATGGCGCCAACGATACCCTAAACCCAATTGCCATCAATGGCGACAAGTCCTGGTCCCCTACAATACCCGGCAACACTATGAACGTTGCTGTTTGGTGGCCGGCAGAGAGTGATGGACCGATTGGTATTCAAGTTCAATCTATATTGCCAATTTGGCACTCCTTAGGTGAACTGAGTGCGAATAGTATTGCAAGTGAAGTCCTCGATGCGTCCTGTTTCTCGTCACACCCGAGAACAAAACTGTCTCTTGACAAAGTGAAGCGGTCCGTTGGGCTTGTGTCTTCGATCTTTGGCTCCCCACCCTTCGGCAATATCTTCGGTTTCTGTTCCGGAAACCTGATCGCGAATGATAAGAAGAATGGAAGAGCGCTGTTCCTCACAGCCAATCACTGTCTCGTGGATGATGGCTATAAGCGGGCTGCAACTGACGCAGATATTGCTGGTTCATTTGGAGTCATATTTGACTATGCGACGTCAGCGTGTAACCAGAATCATAAACCCTACTCCTATTCCGAACTGAGCAGCTTACCCCAGGTTTCAGGAGCAAAAGTACTGGCGTCGAGTTGGAAGAATGACTTTGCCTTGCTCGAACTATCAGGCTTGCCGGATTCGAATCGACACTTTCTAGAGTTCGAGAACTCACCGGATTTCCAGGGCGGCATCGGGCACCTTGATAGATTTCGAATATCGCATCCACACGCCTACCCTCAGAGTTACTCAGGCGAGTTCTGGCAACACCTACCGGAAGTAGCCGCGCTAGACTATGGAGCTCCCTACCATTGCATCGACAGAATACCGTCAACACATTTCACATACGCCAGTTGGAAGTCGGGAAGATCTGGCCGAATTTTCCCTGGCAGTAGTGGTTCCGTTGCGCTCGACACTAGAATGAAAGGGGTGGGCCAGCTTTGGGGTTATTGCATTGGCTCATTGAGCTCAGGCGGAAAGCCAGGACGAGGTACCCCTTTGAGTTACTCAGTTGATGGGAAGTTCGGAGTGACTCATTCAGCAATCCGCGAGATTTTAGCGCAGTGAAATGAACACTATGGCTGCAAAGGGTCGGTCGATAGGAGTCCAGTACCTCAGCTCAAAGGTTATGAAGCAGCAAACGGAAACACTAGTTCGATTTGAACTGTAGTATTTGAGGGAATCGAAACTTTAGTTCAAAAATTCAGCGTTAGTTCATGTTTGAAGGTTTATTTTAGGTTCAAGATATGAGAGAGCCTTGAAATGAGCCATTCTGTGTACGCACAACTCTTAACGAGTGCACCTGGATCATGCGGTGATATCCGCAAAGAACTTGAGGCCATACATGGCCTAACTATCCCTGGCTCAACCTACAGTAGCATTTGGAAGAGTCTGGTGAATTGTTTTGGCACAACCGGTGCGCCAAAAATAGTCGAGGATGTCGTTGATATTCGAGTGGCCCGCCACACCTTGTTGAGGGTGGGACGATGTAAAAAGTGGGAGGTCGACTTGTTGCTGATCGACCGTATAAATAAAGCCCGGAAGAACGGACGCCAAAAACTACGCAGTGAAAATGCCATCAACGAGCCTAAACCGGATGCAGCTACCAAGAAGCGAAAACACATTATCAATCACGACCACATAGCGCTGCCGAGCGTCGACTATGGCAGTGGACTCAGAATGTCTCAGGCAATTGCTTACTGTGCGATCGAGCAAATAAAAAATGATGGCAGCGCCAGATTGAAGGCTCGCTCCAATTGGCTGGAGATAAATCTGGAAAACTACATCGAGAAGTACTGGTCAAACCTGGATTTTGGATTGGGCAAAACTCTGCAACTCTGCGGTCGTCAAGCTCACCTTAGTGCTACCAGGGAAAAGGTTGATCTTCTAGCCAGTTCAGATGAAATAGTTCTGCCTATAGAGCTCAAAATAAAACGCGCCGGAGGATCTGACCTGACGCAACTTCAAAGTTACCGGCAAGATCTCATCGACCAGGGATACGCTCCAGAGAACGTTCTGGGGATTCTAGTCGCGCCTCAGTTCTCATCTAAGGTGCTGAATGTTGTGAGAGGCGGCACCGGCGTGATCTTGCGCTGGTTTGAATCGCCAATGTAGATTGGGAACCGTCGCAGGAAGTCATGCATCCGATAGCTGACATTCGCAGGGTTACGTAGAATTTCAATCTCGATGCTCATTTGCGGAGATGTCTGCATGAAGACTGTCTTGTTCGTTAGTGGAGTCATTACGCTGGCTTGAAGAACGTTAGACTTGACCGATTAAGTACAAGCGCATTCACATTCTCGCGGTTCAGGAAAAACTACTTTGGCGGCTGCCTTCTATCGGCAGCTATAGTCATTCGAATCCTGCCTGGTTGATTGGCGAGTGGGTTGGAAGTATTTGATCACGGATACGTTACTTGAGACACAAGTGAGCAAGAATTGTCAGGACTCGCCATAAAATTTCGCCGATAATGAGTGTCATGTCAACACCCCGAAAATCTTCAACCAATCGCCGCGAATCAGTTACTGGCAGCGGCTATGCCGATCGCATCAAACAAGTTATCGAGTATATCAACGACAATCTGGATGGCGATCTGTCATTGCAGCAGCTGAGCAGGATCGCTGGTTTTTCACCCTTCCACTTCCATCGCCAATTCGCAACTTACAGCGGTATCACCGTGGCGCGCCTGGTCAAGATACTGCGCCTGCAGCGCGCGTCTTTGCAGTTAGCCTTCAATCCCAACGCCAGTGTTATCGAGATTGCGCTTGAGGCTGGCTATACAAACCCTGAATCATTCAGCAAGGCCTTTAAGCAGATGCACGGTCTGTCGCCGAGCGAGTTTCGGCGCACCCCGCATTGGTCGGAGTTGCCGATACCCCGGCTAGCGTGCGAACCCAATACCCTTGTCGACCTCATCGATTTTCCAGGCACCAACGTGGCTGCTGTCGAGTACCTGGGTCCGGAATCGCAGGTTTATTCCGCGAGCATGAAGCTGGTCGAATGGCGACGCGAGCATGGGGTGAGCCCAGATATGGGCTCGACCTATGGTGTGCTTTATACAGATCCATCAACGACCCCGACAGAAGCGTTCAGAATGGATATCTGTGTGAGCTACAAGGGTGATATTTTGCACAACAAACAAGGGGTCATCGCCAAACTGATCCCGGGTGGACGATGTGCGCGAATTCGTCATTTCGGTTCGCGCGATTACATCCCTGAGACAGCCTATCTATACGGCGAATGGCTACCGAGCAGTAACCAGAAACCTCGCGACTACCCAATTTTCTTTCACTATGTGAACGTCGGACCCAATGTACAGGACAAGGACATGGTGACCTATGTCTACTTGCCGATACGCTAGTCGTGTAACGATCACCCCCAGCAGTAAAGGAAAAGTTATGGGACAAGAACCCCGATTCGAACAACTTGAAGAAACCAGGCTGGTCGGCGACTCGTTAGAGATGTCGCGAGCCGCTGATCAGACATCAGTCTTGTGGCGTAACTTTATGCCTCGACGCAGTTCCATTGCACACAGGACCTCGCAGGATTTCATATCGATGCAGGTTTATCCACAAGGAGCGATGCAGCTTGCTGACCCAACGGCGATGTTTACCAAATGGGCGACAGTACAAGTCGATCACTTCGATTCCGTGCCAGACGGAATGGCGACCTACACGATAGCTGGAGGGTTATACGCAACGTTTCAGCACAACGGCCCCGCCACAGACCTCGGCACGGTGATGTACATATTCCAGGAATGGTTGCCGTCCTCAGAATACCTGATCGATGACCGCGAGCACTTTGAAGTGCTTCCACCGGACTACCAGGCACTCGACCCAAATGCGCACGAAGTGTTCTGGATTCCAGTGAGGTCCAGGTAACCAGATTTCAGAGCTGCCTGCCTCAACCCAGCCAAAGCGTCAACAGCGCCGCACTGCTACGGTTGACCCATAATCTGGTTTACGACAATGTATGCCGTCAAAGCGGACGACAGGAGGGATAGATTACGATGCTGACAGGAGAATGTAATTGCGGCGCTATCGCATTCGAACTGGACGCCACCCCTCGGGGAGTGTTTGTGTGTCACTGCTCCATCTGTCGACGGTCTACAGGCACCAATGGCAATGCAGTATTGATCATAGCTGACGACAATTTCCATTGGCGAAAAGGCAACGAGCTGATCGCGACCTGGAGCAAACCAGGGCATGACTGGCAGGCCTGGTTCTGTCGAACTTGCGGTTCTCAGTTGCCAGGCAAAAATGACGAATCGACGATGTTTGTTCCGGCCGGGTTAGTTTCAGAAGGAGCAGAAGATCTCCGGGTCATCCATCATATTTGGGTTGATTCAAAAGCCAACTGGGATGAGATTGGGGACTCGGGCCAACAACACAAAAAAGCTTTCGAGAAATAGATATGTTCGAAACTCCCATTCTCTTCACTTTGGGCAGCCAAGTGATAATTTATCTCATACCTCCGCGCGACCATTCTTGAAATCAAACGAACAGCATAGTGGCGCCTCAGTCCAATCCAGTTACATCTGAAATACTATACTTTCCGAACAAAATCTTTACTGTTAGGTTTACTCGCAATTTTGATTT
>JAJFKA010000052.1 GCA_021773555.1 Gammaproteobacteria bacterium | reverse complement strand
TGTCCATTCCGATAAAGACTATGTTAGAGTTTTCCACTGTGCTGACCTCCGGTTTATTTGGTATGAACAAATATTATGGCTCTGGCTTTGCTAACCCAGGAAGGGGGTCAGCACTCTTTGTGGGAAGTCATCATGTCTATGCGTCCAGGAGATCGTGCGAGGTGTCATGAGTTTTGTTGAGTTCACAGAAGTTTTAGGTAACCTCGGAGAGTTTCTTGGCTCGCTCGCAGTCTTTGCGACCCTGATCTATTTGGCTTTACAAGTTAGGCAAAGCAAGGAGTTGTTGGAACGTAACGAGAAGATTGCATTGAGCCAAGTACACCAGGCGCGTGCCGACTCAAGGATTAACCTTTCTCTTTCTCAGATGGACCCAAGTTATCCTGAAAAGTTGATTGGTCTATGGGGTAAGCGAGAATTACCAGAGAGTTTAACCTCAAGAGAGGCTCATATTGCCCGTAACTTTATGAACGCCAATGTGGTCGCGATTGATAATGCACTTTACCAAGGTGAACTTGGACTAATAGACGTTGAGTTGCTTGCTGCCGCGCAGGACACCATTGTGGCAAATTTCGAATTATGGAACGCGTTAGGTGTAATGATGAGCCCGAGAATTGTCGAGTCGTACAATCAAAAAAACGTAGAAGGCACCGAGCAGAGTGACGCATAACATTCAGTTTAAGTCATTCCTCCGCCTTCGGCTCCGTCATTCGGACGTAGCAACCTGTCACGCAAATTGCATTCGCAATTTCCTCGCCAGAACGCTACGCCGCTTAACTGGGTGTTATGCGTCTAAGAAATACCAAGCATGAACTGGGAAGCGACAGGTGCGGTAGGCGAGATACTTGGTGCTGCCGCTGTTGTTGTTACTCTGATTTACCTTTCGGTGCAGGTGCGACAAAATTCACTACTTGCTAAAGCTTCAATACGAGAGAATCGAACTGATTCTTCACAGAAGATTCTTTTGGCACTTGCTGATAGTGCTGAACTCGTAGTAAAGAATCGCGCAGGCGAGCCTCTTGACGCCGTTGAGTCAGCACGATTCGAACTGATTATTTTGGCAATGTTTCGAGATTACGAGGCATTCGCCTTTCAATACGAAGTTGGCTTATTGGAAGATCGTGAGTGGACACCTATGAAAGCAAGTTTGGACTACACAATGGAAAGCGGAATCGTGGGCGAACTTTGGGAAAAACATAAGTTTCAGTTTTCTGAGGTTCTACATCGGCAGATTGAACGTGACGACGCATAACATGAAGTTGAAGCCGGTCGCTAACGCTCCCTCGGACGTGGCAACCTGTCATCAAAATTGCTACGCAATTTTGCCGCCAGAACGACCACGCCGCTTAACTTGGTGTTCAGGCTGTAGAAAAACCCTCTAAATCCACACCCCTCGGTTATACTGTTGGCATGACTATTAGGATATTCATCATGGCCAACTATCGTAACGATAACTATCGTCAAATTTGTTTTGTTGCCGTTAATCTGGAAGAACAACTGGTTCCTGGCACGTTCGAACACACACTTCATTATTTGATCGAACACTATCTTGATTTGTCTGATTTTGATGCTGATTACCGCAACGATGAAACCGGCAGGCCTGCTTACCACCCCGGTGTGATGTTGCGGATTGTCTTGTTCGCCTACTCACGAGGCATATTCACTTCCCGCCAGATCGCCTGGCATTGTCAACGTAATGTCACCTTTATGGCGCTTGCCTGTCATGAAGCACCGCATTGGACCACGATCGCCAGCTTTGTCAGCCAACATCCTGCTGCGATCACAAAGCTCTTTGAGCGGGTCGTGCTGGTCTGCGAAGAGCAAGGGTTGCTGGGTCATGAACTGATCGCGATTGATGGTTGCAAGATGCGATCGAATGCCAGCAGGTCTCATTCAGGAACGCTCAAAGAGCTCGCAAAGAAACGCGACAAGATTCGCGCGCGTATTCAACATGCTTTATCTGAACATCGTCGCTTTGATGCCAGCGATGAAAACGAGGCTGCACAGGATTCAGCGCAAAGAGCGAATACGTTAATAAAAGCAGCCGAGCGAATCGATGCCTTCCTTGATCAGGCGTCACCAAGAATGGGCCAGGGCAAGCGACCGAGTGAGGTGAAAAGCAATATCACCGATAATGACAGTGCGACCATGAAAACCAGTCACGGCGTCATACAGGGTTTCAACAGTGTCAATGCTGTAGACAGCAAGCATCAGGTGATCGTGAGTGCCGAGGTTTATGGTGCAGGTCCTGAACAAGCAACGTTGGTCCCTGTGTTGGATGCTATCCGGGAGCGCTATCAACGTCTGGGCATCGCAGAAGATGTTTACGCGAGTGGTCTCATCGTGACGGCGGATACCGGCTTTGCCAATGAAAGCAATATGCAACATTGCCACGATGCAGAGATCAACGCTTACATACCAGACAACCAGTTTCGCTCGCGAGACCCGCGTTTCAAGGATCATCTAACTGCACCATCACGGCAACGTACCCGGAAGCACAAACCGATCTATCCGGTGAGTGCGTTTCACTATGACCCGGTTGCGCAACATTGCGTATGTCCGACCGGCAAGACAATGCGCTTGAAGAAACATGGTCTGGATGAGCAAGGCAACCAAAAGGCATTTTTCGAAGGCAGGTTGAGCGATTGCAGGGTTTGCCCGAAGCGACATCTCTGTATGCGCAATCCTGGTTCAGCGGATCATCGGAAAGGTCATGGTAGACAAGTGTCGTTTCTCACCGAGAAGAAACGTTCTTACACTGAGTGGATGCGAAAGCGTATAGATACAGACCGCGGTCGAGCGATCTACGGCCATCGCATGCACGTGGTTGAACCGGTATTTGGCAACATAGAATCAAACAAAGGGCTGAATCGATTTACCTTACGTGGCAAAACCAAAGTGCAGTCACAATGGGACTTATACAGTCTTGTACACAACATTGAAAAGTTGCAACGGTATGGACGAATAGCGGTATAACGCTACAATGGTGCAATAGCAGCAGGACCAGGAACGACAGTGACCACAACTAACATTCACCTGAAGACCCGTGGTTGGGTTTTTCTACAGCCTCGTTATGCGCCATTGTGGAGGCCTAAGTGAACCTTGCCGCTGAAATTAGCGGCCTTCGAATTCACTTCCGGGAATTCGGCGATCCTTCATTACCCGCACTCCTGATGCTGCACGGTAGTCCAGCGCATGCATATACGTTTGATCACATTATTGAGCCCTTCATCGATAGCTTCCGAGTAGTAGCGCCCACAATGCGAGGACACGGTGATTCTGCATGGGCGGATCCCGAAACCTACCGCAAATTCAGCACCAGTTCGTCAGGCCGCTTAACAGGGCATTACACGCATAGAATATTTACAGAGACGAGATATGGATGAAGTATATTTGAGAGAATCTCTTTCACTTTATGAACTTGCGACACTCTCAATGGAGCAAGTGACATTGGCAGGTAACAATGTTGCTCTTTTCTTGACGGTCACAAGTGGATATCTGGTGGCCGCATATTTCGGTGCAGAAAAGTTGGAAAAACCTCAAGTAAGGCTTCTGAATCTCTTATACATTCTATCTGTTATTTACTTTGCATCTGGTTTTGTCCTAGCGATGGGACAAAGCGCCGCATATGAATGGCTAATTCCGCGCCCACAATTTGCAAAAATAGTTCACATTATTTTTAATGTCTACAGCGTTCTGCTTTTCTTGTTTATGTTGTTAACTGTTCCAGCAGGACTAAAGTTTATGACCGTGATGAGAAGCAAGAATAGTGATGGGTAACGCGCATACCATGCAGTTTAAATCGCATTTCCGACTTCGGCTCCACTGCTCGGACGTGCTTACTACGGGTTCGTTAGTAAATGGGTTCGCCATTTTGTCGCAAACGCTCCCTGCTCAAGCACGCCGTTTTACAGGTGTTAGGTGACGTTATGACTTGGGAGGCTGCTGGTGCCATCGGAGAAATATTGAGCGCGTTAGCTGTACTCGCTACCCTCATGTATTTGGCTCTTCAAGTTCGACAACTTAAACAGCAGGCCGAATCTACGGCGTATGAACATATAATTGAAGCACTCAATGACTTTGTAGGCCATATCGCTGCGTCTGAATCTCTTGCAGACATTGTTAGCCGAGGAAGAGAGTCATATGAGTCTTTGAACGATGCTGAACAAATCCGGTTCGGTTCTATACACATGCACCTTCTAAACAACCTGGAAAGTTGGTACTTGCAACTAACGCAACTTGAGGGCGTGATGGGTGACGAGGGTTTCGCAAACTTAAAGGCTAGTATTCTTCTTTTCTGTGACCATCCTGGATTCCGCGAATTCTGGCCTGGTGTAAAACCCATTTTCCCTCATCTGGTGAAGCTGATGGACGATGTTTTGGGAGACACCTGATATGCAGCTGAAGCCGCAATTCCGCCTATGGCTCCAATGCTCGGACGTAGTAAGCTGTCACGCATATTGCTATCGCATTTGCACGCCAACTCACTATGCCCGGCGCTCCGGTGGATTGACGGATTTCGAGTAATGAGGCCTGACATGAAGTTGAAGCCGCGGACTAAGTGCGCTCGGACGAAGCATCTGCGATGTAGTTGTGAATCACAATTTGTTCCTTGGCGTCTTCGCCGCTTAACTGGGTGTTGGGATGCGTAGATGATCAACATCCCACTGCCATTCATGATGCCATTTACTGCCGTCTTCTGGGCGGCGTACTTGTGGGCCTTCTACGTTTCAGAGTGGAAGATCATCAAAAGAACAATGACAGACCTGTCGCAAGGAAATACTTTTCGCCAGGACCCCCATTTTGGATATTCAAAATTTATAATGCCGCTTGCCCAGTTAGTCGCATTCGTTCTAGCTTTTGTCGAACCTTTGCAGTTTGAAGTATCTAATCGCAATGTTCTGTTCTGGATCGGAACTATCATGCTTATCGGAGCCAGCATCTTGCGACGTCATTGTTTTCGTATGCTGGGTGAGTATTTTACGTTTGATGTTCGGGTTCACGATGAGCAACGCGTTATCGAACGGGGCGCATACTCTTGGGTCCGACATCCTAGCTATGCTGCTGGCATCTTGATGTACGTTGGTGTGGGTTTTGCGTTGGGGAACTGGATAAGCCTTGTAATCCTGTCCTCCCTTGCTGTTTTTGTTTACATGAAACGAATTACTGTCGAAGAGCACGCACTTAAAGAAGCGCTTGGCGAACGCTATCGCACCTATATGCAAAGTCGTAAACGATTGATCCCCTATGTCTATTGACCGGGAACTTAGTATGAAGCTTAAGTCGTTCCCTTTACGCTTGGACGTGACGGCCTGTCACTTGGCGTGCTTACGCAAGGGAAGCACCACCGGTGTGCCTACACGCCCCTTAACCGGGTGTTATGCGTCAGTGGTGTCCCGTTGAACTGGGAAGCGATCGGAGCGATCGGCGAGGTTGTCGGGGCAATCGCTGTAATCGGCACATTGGCATATCTTGCAATTCAGATTCGCCATGGACGGACGGATTTAAAGCACCAGTTCTGGATGACACAAGAGATGGCTGATCGAGAACTGGGACTTGAACAACTTAAGAATCCCATTTTGTTGTCAGCTTTCAATAAGATCACACGAAAGGCCGATGGCTTGAATTCGACAACTCGTGCACTGCAGGAGTACGGGGATCTTACGGACGAAGAGGCAGTTGCTACTAATACATTTCTGGTAGTACGGTATCGGCTGTTCGCGGAACAGGTGAGAAATAGGAGCCTTCTAACCCAGGAACAGATTGATCTGTTTGATCGTCGAGTTGCATTTACTTTTTCCAGACCGCCTGGAAAAATCTGGTTTGATGCTTATGAAGGTCGTAACCCCGATGATCAGACAGTCGGTTTCATTCGAGGATTGGTGGATAGTGGAACCGCATAGCATTCATTCTGAACCGGGTTTCCGACCACGGTTCCGGCTTTCGGACGCAGCTACTCCGGGTTCGTTTTGGGATTGGCTTCGCGAAAAATTCGCAAACGCTTCTTCTGTATCTGCGCCGAACAACTGGACGTTAGACGTGCCTGGAGTGTTGAAATGAACTGGGACATCGTCGCAGCGATTGCTGAAACTATTGGTGCGCTGGCGGTTATTTCAACTCTCATCTATCTCTCGGTACAGATTAAACGTTCGCAAGAAACGGCTATAGCCAATGCGATAGAGCAAACCAATGCGAGTTCGATTGCACTGGAAAACCAGCTGATCGACAATGCGGACCTCTGGGTGCGTGCCAATTCAAACGAACAACTGACCGAGAGTGAAAAAATCATTATTAGTAGCATTATGAATACCAGAGTAGGCACTTCAGCGAGGCAATGGTCAAGAGCAGCATTGCTTCGACAAGACCCAAAATTTGCAGCTGTTCAGCTTGTTAGATTTCTGAAACAACACGGAGCGGCTGAGAAATGGTGGAAGGAGAACAGGCGAGAATTTGGAGCGAGAGATGGGTGGATGGAGTCTATAGACAGTAAATTGGAGAATGTGGACTAGATGCCTGACATCAAGTATAAGCCGGTTACACGCCTGCGGCTCCATCCCTCGGAGGCAGTTACTCTGAGTTCGTTTGCGAATGGCTCCGCCATTTTTGCGCAAATGCTACCTTCACGGTCACGCCGCTTACCCTGGTGTATTGTGTCCAGGAGGGGTAGCTAGACCATGTCTATTGTTGAAACGTCAGCGATACTTGGGAACGTAGGGGAGTTCATTGGTTCTATTGCTGTTCTCGCGACTCTCATCTACTTAACTGTGCAGGTGAAGCACAGTCGGGAATTGCTTGAAGAGGGCCGTAAGATAGCCGCCAGCCAGGTATACCAGGCTCGTGTTGGTTTTCGAATTGATATCCATATGCGTACGGCTGGCGCTCAAATCGCGGAGCTGATCGCGAAGGTGCATCACCTTCAAGATCCGGAAGGTACTGCAGGGAGATTTCAACAACTCACCGCAGTTGAGCAAGTACAGTATCGGAACTTCGTGGCAGCCAATATTCAAGTCACTGAAAACCTGCTATATCAACATAGTCTAGGACTAATCGAAGAAGCGCAGTTCGTACAGACAGAACAATATGTCAGACTAAGCTACGAGCATTGGGACATGCTTGGACTAACAACTCCGCCAATTACACGATGCTATGAAGCGACAGAGGCATAACATGAACTTGAAGCCGCCCATTTCATTCGCTCGGACCGCGTTCCGTTACCGCTTAGCCTGGTGTCATGCGCCAAGAGCGAATTACTGATGAACTGGGAAGCGATAGGCGCAATCGGTGAAATAACGGGAGCCGTCGTTGTAGTTTTAACCCTGTTCTATTTGGCGCGGCAAATCAAAGACAACTCAAAAGAAGTTCGCTTAAGCTCAATCGTAGCGTCGAATCATCTTATTAACGAAGCCTGGGAACCGATCTATTACAATGATCGAAACATCCATCTATGGGTCTCTGGCCTGGAATCTCCTGGTGATTTGTCGAAAGAAGACCAGGCTGTTTTCAGTTTCCTAATGGCAAGATTAACAAACAGCGTTATGACTGCATTTTCTCAGAATCGATATGGACTGATTGATCAAGACGAGTTCCGCAAATTCGCAGCGACATTGAAGTCGCTTTTGGGCACACCCGGAGGCAAGTACTGGTTAGAGAACATGGGAGGGTCGGATCTAATTCCTGCCGATGTGCTGGAAATGATTGAAGGCATCGAGGCATCACAGCGGTCTATTACTGTAGGGAGTAGTGGCAATGGTGCATAACATGAAGTTCGAGTCGGAAGTATTAACCTGTCATAGCTACGCCACTTTGCTGCCAGAACAACTACGCCGTTTAGCCTGGTGTTATGCGCCCAGTGCTTACCGCGCATGAGTTGGGAAGCCATCGGTGCAATAGCTGAACTTGTCGGAGCACTCGCAGTAGTTCTTACACTGATTTATCTGGCGATCCAGATTCGGCAAAATACCAGATCGATGGATGAATCCCGTAAAGTAGAAATCGCTCGAAACTACCAACAGGGGCTGCAACTACGAAATGACTTCATTTATCGATTTGCAGATTCAGAAGAACTCGCCGCAATCCATGTCAAGGTTGAAGAGGCTGGCTTCCCCGAAAATGTCGACAGCCTTGACCTGCTAACTCCTATTGAACTCAGGAGATACAAGTCGGTTCAGTATGGGAATATGATCGCAAACGCAAACACCCAGTATCAATTCCAACTAGGACTAATCGATGAACAGAGCTATCTGAGGAGTATCAGTGTTTTTGAACGAATGGGCCCATCCTGGGATAGGTTGGGTATTCCGTTGTTGGGACCCAGAAGTGGCGCATAACAGAAAGCTTAAACCGCGTTGCTCGGTCGGTCCAAACTGTCACCTGTTTTTTCACTTAACTGAGCGTCAGACGCCATATGACAATTGAGCAACTAGGCAGTCTTGGCGAGTTCATTGCGGCTATCGCTACGTTGATCACGTTGGTTTATCTTGCGCTTCAGATTCGGCACAACACGGCGGCGATGAATGAAAGTCGGAAACTTGCGATAACAGAATCGCAGCGGGACTGGACGGCCATGTTCGCGGAATCAATGCACTTGCGTGCAGATTCAAAGTACTTAATGCCAGCGTTGCTAAAGTACTCAGAGCATGGAGAGGATGCTCTTGACGTAGAAGAACGTTCAAGGATTGGGAATTATATGGCTGCAATGGCGGCTCGCATGGACGCAATGCATCTCCAGTATCAAAATGGCTTTTTGGACGAAGAAACCTATCGAGCGACTTTCGTGGGAACGGTAAAATCTTTCGGGAACTCATGGCTAAAATTTGGTAGCGGGATGCAATTCCGGCGTGAGAGTTTTGTCCGAGAGGTGAATCGGATTTTGGATGAGGGTGTCCAACATGAAGTTTAAGCCAGTTGGCTTCGCCAAATTTTCGCAAATGCCCACCACTTATCCGTGCTGCTTAGCTGGGTGTTAGGTGCCTGAGATGGCTACGCGATACCGGTCCTGCGGTGCTGTATTTATCGATGACAAGGTCTTAATGGTTCGACATATTCACGATGGCCGTGATTACTGGACGCTTCCTGGAGGTGGAATCGAGGAAGGTGAGACTGCTGAGGAAGCGGCAGAACGTGAAGTGCTCGAAGAAACCGGGATTAGGGTTCAAGTTGAGCGCTTGCTATATACAACCGCGAGCAAGAGCGGTAGAAATAGTACTCATTGCTTCCTGATGACCGCTCCGGAGCATGACGGGATTGAGCTTGGGATCGATCCCGAAGAAGCGCATTTGAGCCAGGCGAATCGAATGCTCCAGGATGTCAAATGGCATTCTGTTGAATCGGTCCGAGACGACATTATGGTCTCACGCATTCTTGAACTGCTTGCATCGGAGGGCGGCGTCTAACATGGCGTTGAAGCCGGTCCCACTTTGGCGCCCTATCTTTTTTGCATTACGCAAGAGCTGCGTCGCTTGCAGTGAGTGGCTTAACACGGTGTCAGGTGCGCCGTGAACAAGGCTTGTCCCGTTGTCCTGCGCTACGAAAACACCGAACTCCTGGCGTTTCAGCACCCGCTCGCCGGGTGCCAAATCGTAAAGGGAACAATTGAACCCGGTGAATCTATTGGCACAGCCTGCGCTCGTGAGTTGCTGGAAGAATCAGGCATATCAGCTCAATCGGGTAGGTATCTTGGGAAGTGGGAAGCTGGCTTCGAGAACCAGGTCTGGGGATTTTGCCAAATGACCTGCAGCTCTGAGCTCCCTGACGCCTGGGAGCATGACTGCGCAGACGGAGGCGGACTACGATTTAAGTTCTTCTGGTTAGCGCTGGAGTCATCGCTGGATGATCGCTGGCATCCCCTGTTCCGAAATGCGATATACTACATTCGTCAGGTACTTAGTGAGCCGCGTCGAACATGAAGTTGAAGTGGAGCGCCGGTCATGTCACGCCTTTTGCAGTCGCAAAAAGGCGCCTCTGCCTAACCGGGTGTTATGTGCCCAACTTTATCGAGGCTCGGCATGTCTTCAATTGACCACTTCTGGCCTAGCTGGAACCATGCACGTAGTCTTACACTCGACTTCATCCGATGTGTACCTGACGACAAGTGGGATTGGTCGCCAAATCCTCGTTCAAGACCTGGGGGCGCTCGGTGAATTTTTGGGATTTATTGCTGTCCTGGGAACTCTGTTATTTCTAGCATATCAGCTTCGACGGAGCGCTCGCCTGACCAAGGTCTCGGTGCTGCAGTCATTGAGATCGTCTGCCGAAGGTCGACTCCATTTGATGCTGCAAGGAAAAGATGTAATGGGTGCTTTTCTTAAAGCCATAAATGATGAAAAACTGTCTCAAGAAGAGGAAGTAATCTGCAGAGAATATTTCGGATCCATTGCTCAGAGTACCGAACACCATTATCTTCTGTTTCGATCCGGTGTATTGGATGAATCAACTTTTATTCCGAGGTTTGAATTTTTGATGGCGTCCCTCCAGAGTTCGTGGAGTACGTTAACGGGCAAATTCAAAAGCGGAGCAATGAAGAAGCCATCGAACATTAAAATTAAGCTGTTCATCCGCCTACGTCTCCGCCACTCGGACGTGCAAGCTCCAGGTTGTTTAATTTGCTGTTAGGTATCTCGTGACGCAGTTCGAATTC
This sequence comes from Gammaproteobacteria bacterium, assembly GCA_021773555.1. Classification (GTDB taxonomy): domain Bacteria; phylum Pseudomonadota; class Gammaproteobacteria; order Pseudomonadales; family Azotimanducaceae. The sequence goes on along the minus strand of JAJFKA010000052.1, from coordinate 67,355 downwards.
ATTCTGCTCCCCTTGAGCATGATCGCAGCTATTGCCGTAGGTAAAATTCTTACTTCTTGGGCGCTAGTGGTTAAGAATTGGGGGAGAACGAAAAATCGATCCTTGTACCTCAGCTTTTCTGTTTGGTTGGTCTTCAATCTGCTTTTTGGACATTTTGGTGGCCTATGGTTGTATCGAGAATTAGAATTCACGACATTGATCACTTTTCTTGTTTTGCTGCCTACCCTACTTTCCTCATTGTCGATGGCGATACTATCGCTAAGTGATTTCCAAGAAGACCTCGACGAACACTATTTCAAATACCAAGCTCGATCTGTCACGTTTGCCTTAGCAGCATTGATTACTAGCACTCTTACTGACCTGATACCTGGGGCTCCTTTCTTTGTTGGGATTCTGGCTCCAATAACTATTACGGCTGTTGCGATGTTGGCTATGCTGATAAGCACGAGTAAGCATGTACATATCGCAGCGCACGGGATTTTGTGGATAATCTGGATATTCTTTTTGGTAGTGAATCATGTGTACGCCTGATATGTTGTGGAAACCGGTCCTCCGACTACGGCTCTGGTACTCGGACGTGGCAATCTGTCGTGAATATTGTATTCGCAATCTTCCCGCCAGAACGCTACGCCACTTAACCGGGTGTTAGACGTCACCATGGACACCTCGACCATACTGACTTCTGTCCTGGAAGTTTCTATTGGAATCGCCGGTTTTTCCGGCATCGTTGCGGCGTTGGGGAGTAGAGCTAAAAACTTGTCAGCTGAAGCACGCCTATATCTTCGTGTATTGTTAACAGCTTCCTTTCTTTGCATATTGTGTTCGTTTCTGCCGCTCTTACTCGAAGCCGGGGGCGTTAGCGGGTCACGGATCTGGACTATTCCAAGTACTATGTGGGTGTGTCTGTTCGTTGCCGTAATAATTCTTCGGGCGTTTGAAAACCGGCACGCTCCAAGCCAATTTCTTAAACGTCCTGTTATCGGTATGGCTGCATTGCTGGGTGTGTCGGCGACTGTACTATGCCTATATAACATCTTTTTCCTGCGGGAAGCCTGGCCGTACCTGGTGACGACAGTCCTGATATTGTTTGCTGGTGCATTTTCGTTTGTGGCACTATTGTATGAACTTATTGCAGACGAGAACGACGCCTAATATGAAGTTTAAGCCGGTCGCTTTCGCTTCCTTGGACTCGCCGCTTAACTGAGTGTTAAGCGTCTCAGATAGTGTGTGGAAACATTGATGTCGATTACTGAAATATCAGAGTTACTTGGTAATGTCGGCGAATTTGTAGGCTCCATAGCGGTCCTGATTACACTTATTTATCTAGCCGTGCAGGTAAGGCAGAGTAAGGAGTTGCTCGAAAAGAACGAAAGGATTGCCATGAGCGAGGTTTACCAAAGCCGGGCCAGGACACGCATAGAATATGAAGCTTTGATGGTTAGCTCCGATGACCTGCTTGAGGCTTTTAGCGAGTGGCGAGAGTCTGGACGTAATGCCGATGCACTTGACGTTCGAACAAGACGCCGACTACATCATATGGGCAATATGATGGCTATTCGTGCTGACAATCACCTTTATCAATACGAGCTCGGTCTGCTTGACGATGCAGCAGCTAGAGCTACAACCAACTTAATCGAAAAAACCTTCCATCTGTGGGAAGAACTGGATTGCCAAATTGGCGACAGAGTAAGGGAATGGCATGAAGAAAAATGTGCTAAACATCAGGGAACGTCCGACACATAACATTCAGTTGAAGGCGTTCGCTCCTTTGTCGCTCACTCGGACGTGGCAACCTGTAGCCATTGTTGCATACGCAAAAATACTACCAGAATGATCATGCCGCTTAACCGAGTGTTATGCTTCTAATCTAACAACCTGTAAACGATAAGAAGAAAAATATGGATTGGGATGCTATTGGTGCGATCGGTGAAATAGCTAGCGCATTAGCAGTCTTAGTTACACTGATTTATCTTGCTGGACAAATCCGTCAGTCGAACCGGATCGGAATAACAGATTCCGAGGCACAGTTTCGGCAAATGGCTCAATCAACGAATCGCAGCATCCTGGAATTAGCGGATGATGATCCATTTCTAATCGAGCTACTAAAAATCAACCCCGATTTTACTCCAACACAACGTGTCAAAGCCCTTATGTTCGCGAGATCGATAGGGAATTTATGGGCATTCGCTGATTCGTGCTATAGAAATAGACTTATTGATAAGGCTGCTTACCAGGCAAGTATTGATGATATCCGTGTTCATTTTAATGAATACCCCGGCATCAAAGTGGCGTTTTCAGAGCTTGTGAAAAATTACAAAGCCGAACAGTATGAAGATTCGGAATTCTGGCGAGAGATCATAAACCGGCTGGAAAACAGCACTGAAGAGATTCAGTAAAGGCGATCAAGTGTGGACTTCGATGCATGATACGAAGGACATCGCAAGGGACTGGGTGGATTTAACCAGAAGTTTGTTGAGCACGTGTACGGCATGCTGAAAGAGGAGACAGGCGCATTCCATGAAATTTAAGTCTCATTTTCGCCTCAAGCGGCTCCAATGCTCGGAGTTGCCTGCCTCGGATTCGTCTGGTGGCTTCCCCAATTCTTTGCAAACACACTATCCGCAGTCACGACGCTTCACCTGGTGTTATACACCTTGAATGCTTTACGACCCACCATAGTGGCGGAAAATGGGAGACGACTCAGCTGTTTCCCCGCCGCAGTCCTGGTCATCCTTGTAAATTCTCGGAACGAGCTACTGCTTTTTTCGAAATCGGTCGATTCCTGGGAAATCATTGCCGGGGGAATTGAAGATCAGGAAACGATCCTGGATGCCGCATTACGTGAGCTGGAGGAAGAAGCGGGTAAAAACATTTCAGTAGAACCTGTTGGTGTAGTTCACGCACATTCCTTTCATTATGACCAACAGGTCCGAAATATGATCAGCATCTATTACGCGATGCGATATTTGGATGGCGAAATCCTTCCTGGAGACGATATGAAAGGTGCGGTCTTTGAATGGAAGTCCCTGTCAGGTTTTAGCGAATCAGAACTGGTCATTCCTAATGGTCAGAAGTGGATATTGGAGCGTGCTATTTCATTGGTTTCAATGTCAAAAGGGGAAAATCGTCCTCTGGAGTACTTCGTTGAAGGAGGCATATAACATTAAGCCACGTTACCGCCTGCGGCTCCAACGCCGCCTCATTGTGTGTTATGCGTACACTGGGGGCTCGGCGTGACTTTTGAACTCTGGGTACTTCTAGCCTCATCTCTTCTCGGTCTAGTCCATATGACTGCGGCTTCTTTTACTTTCAAAGCGCAAGTCGGCAACGCCTATGCAGTTGGCGCTCGCGACGAAGCAATCCAGCCAATCGGTGTAGCAGGACGTCTTCAGCGCGCACAACAAAACTTCCTGGAAACGTTCTCAATATTCGCGGTTTGTGTTTTGATCAACTTTGCTACAGGTAGCTCGGGCGATCTAAGTTTCTGGGGTTGCATACTTTATATATCAGGTAGAACGCTTTTCTTGCCGCTTTATGCTGCCGGAATACCATGGCTACGAACCTTCAGTTGGAACATAGCTACGCTTGGTCTTGTTATGGTTGGTATTCAAGTGTTCTTTGTATGACATGCAATACCTATAGCGTGCATTGTTTTCACAATATTTCCGACAGAACGCTACGCCGCTTAACCAGAAGTTATGTCTCAGTGAGGTAGCATGCGTATCGTACTTGTTCGACATGGTGAGCCTGAGAGAGGGATTGGGGACAAGTCTCTTGAAGACTATGGCCTAACCGACTTAGGAAGAGCGCAAGTCGAGTCTTTGAGCGGGAGACTGACATTTCCTATCGATCAGATTGTAACCAGCTCACTCCCTCGTGCAATCGAGACTGCAGGGATCATCCATAAGAACCTGGGCAATGGAGCCGCTGAGGTTCTAGAAGAACTCTGCGAAATTGGAGAGCGTAATGGCCTGGCGCCCGAGACCCTGGATTCGTTTCTGGGTCGGGTCAGGGAAACGATGAACTTTCTTGCAAACCGAGAGAGGGCGCAAACAGTCCTGGCGGTAACACATGCGGGGTTCATAATGGGTTCGATCAGAGCTCTGTTCGATATTCCAACGCCTGGTAGCGGAGCGCGTTTAGAGCCAAAGTTCGCATCATTGACTGAATGGCACATACATAACGGAATCTGGGAGCTTGCCTATTTCAATCTGTAGGGAACGACATAACATTAAGTTTAAGCGGCGGTTCAGCCTACAGCGCTTGGACCTGGCAAGTCGTCTCGCCTATTGCATTCGCGATCTGCGCACAAACTCACTTTCGCCATTTAACTGGGCATTAGGCCGCGTATGATTGAGCTTAGCTGGGAAGCGATAGGTGCTGTTGGCGAAGTTGTCGGTGCTGCTGCTGTGGTTTTGACCATTACGAAAAAATGGGCCTGATGTTGCCCGGACAGGATGAAGCCTTATTCGGCGGGCTTCGTCGGCTGGGATTGGACTGAGCGCAAGTGCCCGGTTCGGGGACGGCTGCATTGGCCGATAGCTGCCTTTCGTTGAATACGCTAACATCTGGTGATGCAAGGTGCGCCATATAACATTCAGTTTAAGTCGCGGTTCCTCCTGCGGCTTCTGGCCCTCTGTATCCTCGTGTTCAGCTCTTCCCTCTGCGCGAAGCAAGTGCCAGTAGATCTGGCCAGTATATTAAGCGGATCAGAAATCAGCACCAGCCTCGAGTACCTTGAGGACAATACGCAAGCGCTGGGTATCAGTGACGTTCGGTCTGAGGCCTGGTCTGGCAAGTTCATAGCACTGGCAGGCTTGCGTCAATTCAGTCGCACCAATAGCGCCTACTGGTTCCGGCTAAGGTTGAGGAACTCCGGTCTGTATCCGCTCGAAAAGCTGCTGATAGTTCGATATCCGAGTCATCAGCAGCTCAGTTACTTTGAAGTCGATGACGGAAGGGGAGAGGTCCGAGCCCTGCATCGCGATGCACGCGCACTGATCAACGAGGTTGATATCCGCCACCGGCTTCCGGTCTATACGGCGACAGTAGGCGCGGGGAATACAAAGACAATATTTCTAAGGGTGGTCAGTCCGACTATTCGCACCAACATAGAAGTCTGGGAGGCGAAAGATTTTCTCGCCGAAGGTCGATTTTCCGAATGGTGGTTTCTGGTATTCCTCGGTGTGATTCTGGCCGCCACCATCTATTCGGCTGTCATTGCAGTGGCTACCCGTTCTCCTCTGTACACATCACTGTTCAGCGTCACCATCATGATGCTGTGCGTTCAAATCACGCTCCACGGGCATGAATACCAGATACTGGGTGGTGCTGGCGGTGCGTTTAATTACGCGTGGTTGCTCATTCAAACCTGGACCTGTGCAACCGTCCTGGTATTTTCCTACATCTTTCTGAACGGCGCGAGTATGAGCCGAGTGTTCCGTTACGGAATGATAGCGCTCACCGTCGCGTTCATGTTGACCGGGTTGGTTTCACTGCTGGACTATCATGGTGCGCTTCTGGCCGCTCGACCCCTGTTGTCGCTCGGGCCGCTCTTTTTGCTGTTTGCAGTGATTCATCAGGTACGACGTAAAAACCGAGACGCTGTTCTTTATCTCGTTGCGTGGCTTCCGCTGTTGTTGCTCACGGTCCTGATCGGGTTGAATGGGTTCGGTCTGTTCGGCTTCGCCGGGCTTGGCACAGCCATCGTTGCAGCATGGATTCCGACGACCATCATTGTGTTTGGATTCTGCGTGGTGTTCAGGACGCGTGCGGAGCACCGCGAAAGCATGGGCAAGTCCACTTTCCTTGCGGTGTTGAGTCACGAGGTGCGCACGCCGCTTACCGGCATCCTGGGTACCGTGTCGCTGCTTGGGAATTCCCCACTGAACGTTCGTCAACGACGGCTAGTCGACAATCTCCGTAGCTCCGGGAACGCATTGTTGGCGTTGCTTGACGAAGTCCTGCAGCTATCACGTTTCGAGGCTGGACGGGCAATAGAACTGGACCTTGCGCCTGCCGATCCTTCTGAACTGGCGCGAAGCATGGTCGAGTTGATGAGCGCGCGTGCCCAGGCGAAAGGAATCGCGATTGACTTCACGACCAGTGGAGCGATACCGGGTGCGGTGCTGGTCGACGAGGCACGACTCAGACAAGTACTGCTCAATCTCATCAGTAATGCATTGAAGTTTACGGATGAAGGGCGGGTGTGCGTGGCGATTACGGCAGGTGAACCCTTGAATGGGAAGATCAGTCTACGATTCTCCGTCACGGACGATGGCATCGGAATCGCGCCAGATAAACTCTCGACGCTATTCGAACCCTATGTGCAGGCTGACTCCCGCAATCGCGAAGGCACAGGTCTCGGGCTGTTTATCAGTCAGCAGCTAGTGGAATTGATGGGCGGCTCAGTCAATGTTGCCAGCGAAGTGGGAAGCGGAAGCTGTTTTTCGTTTGCCATCGAAGCCGATATCGCGGCGTTTCCTCTGGCAGCACCCTTGACACAAAGGGAAGTCGTTAAGGTACCGGCGGAGACGAATGTGCAGGGCGAAAGACTTTTACTGGTTGACGACGTTGCACTGAACCGTGAAGTCATTGGCGAGCTTTTACGCAACGCGGGTTTTTCCGTCACAACCGCCGAGAGCGGAGTCGAAGCATTGGAGCGATTTGACCCGGGTAAATTTGACGCTGTCGTGCTCGATGTTTTCATGCCAGGAATCAGCGGTATGGAAGTCGCCGAGCAACTCCGTGCGAAAGGCGAAACCTGCCCACTTCTCGGACTATCTGCCGCTGCGGAGCCTGCCTTGATCTCAGCCTGTCTCGCCAGCGGCATGGATCGAGTGCTCAGAAAACCCGCTGACATCGAACTGCTTGTGGTTACCATACTGGAACTCATTCGGCAGAGTGGGAGGAACTCCGACAGACCGATCCTGAATAGCAGCATGCTGGATGCGCTCCGTGATGCAATAGGGGCGTCACGATGCGCTGAGTTGTGCGGTGAAGCTGAGGCGAGTCTGGGTGAACACCTGGACGGATTGGAGGAGGCCTTTGGCCGTGAAGATGCATCTTCCGCCGGGCAGATCGCGCATATGTTGGCCGGTGTGGCGTCCAGCGTGGGTCTTGAGCGGCTGGGCCATACGGCGGAACAATTGTCTGCTTCACTGCGGGGTGGCGAATCAGATCAGTTCCGCGCGGCGCAAATAGACGGCCTACGTGCCATAACGCACGAGAGTCTGGTTACGTTGCAGACAGCTCGCAATGCGCCTGTGAGCTAACCGGTTGCAAACCGATCAGTCGTCCGGGTTGATAACCGCCAGCCTCAGGAATCCCCCGGAACCAATTTGTAGCCAACGCCTTGCACTGTTCGGATTAGCGTAAATTGCCCGGAGGACCCGCCGAGCTTCCTGCGAAGTCGCGACACCAGTACATCCACCGTTCGATCATCTGGACCCGTGTCATTGCGATGGAGTGCGTCGAGCAGATGTTCGCGACTCAGGACGCGCCTCGGGGCTCTGAACATTGCTGTCAGCATATCAAACTCGCTGCGGGTCAAAGCAACCTCACCGCGATCTGAATGGGTGACGGTCCGCTGCCCCAGGTCTAACGTCCACTTGCCCAGTTCAAGTTGTTCGATCTCGACTTTTGGACCAGGCTCGGCCCTGGTGCTAACAAGCCGACGGATGCGCAGGAGAAGTTCTCGCGGATCAACGGGTTTAGTGACGTAGTCATCCGCGCCCAGTTCCAAGGCTTTGATGCGAGCGTCAACATCGGTTCGACGCGTAAGCACGATGATAGGGACGAACGAGCCTTCGGATCGGATCTGGCGCAACACGTCGAGTCCGTCACCGTCGGGTAGTCCAAGGTCGAGCAGGATTGCGTCGAAGTGCTCACTTGCGCGTAGCGCGTGCAGTGCCTTGATGGATGCTGCACCCATTGTTTCGAATCGTGCGCCATCCAGAACGGCACCAAGCAGTCCGAGTACGAACTCGTCGTCCTCCACAATCAGGATGCGAATAGCGTGTGTGTGCTGACTCATTGGCCCGAGTTTAACAGCGGTAAGTGAGAACAACCCATTTTTTCACATTTTGGCAAGGTATTAAAAGCCGTTAGACCTTCAAACAACCCATGGTTGCAGGTGATACCAATAACCTCGCGGGTCTCGATAATGATCAGTCTCAGGTGGTCCTCAAGCAACGAACTTTGTTTGAATGAGAAATCCCTCGATAACCCTGGTATCCCTACCGGGATCCGGCAGAAGTAGCCTGGCGGGCCTGGTCACTGCCTGCTTGCGACCTCGGATCTTTCCAGGTGTGTGTTGCGGGTGCAACTGACGTCGCCTGATTCCTTGTCATGTCCATGCGGATAAAAACTATGTTAGAGTTTTTCGTGTGTTGACCTCCGGATTATTTGGTATGGACCCTGAGACCATCGAGTTCTATCGACAGATGTCTGCGTATGAGATTGCGGATCTCTATTACACGACCAGAGACTCAACAGTTTTTGTTGTATCAACCTTCATGGGCGTACTTTTCGCCTACCTGGCGGCGGCTTACATCGCCGCCAACAGGCTATCAGTCTTTGAGACCACAGGCATTTCAATAATCTACTCAGTCTTCACGCTGTTCTTGATCTCCGGAGTAGTCAGCTCGATGATAGATCTATCGGACATTCAGCTCTATTTGACTGGGACTAAGTATGAAATCGTTGACTATGGATTTCCTTCGTTTCTAGTAGTCTGCTGGATATCAAGTTTGATTTACATGTATCAACAACGCCGTGGGGCTGGGGAAAACGAGCCTTAAAGAGCTGGAAGTCTTGTGAAGGAAAACAGAATGTCTAATTGCAATGGCGTCAGGGAGTCGGCTAGATGAATTGGGAAGCTATTAGTGCGGTCGGTGAAATTCTTGGCGCAGTCACAGTAATCGCGACTATTTTCTACCTTGCCGTACAAGTGAAGCACGTGCAGGCAGAAACAGTATCGGCACGCATGGCGAGACGAACGGACGGACGTCGCGAGCTCAACAAGCTGCTTTTGGACCACTCGACGCTTGTGGTGTAATCCAACAGTAAAGAGAGCTTGAACAACACTGAGCTATTTGAGTTGTCGCAAATTTATGAGTCGCATGAGCAACACTACTTCCATAGTTATAACGAGGCTGACCAAATCGGTCTAAATAATTCCTGGGTATCCGCCTGGTTGTTTGCACGATTTCTAAAGGCAAATGCCGGATTTTGCAGGCTATTCCAAGAGGGGAAGAATGAATCTCGTCCGGGTGGCCGCTACGCCGAGTTTGCGGGAGAAGCGGACTCGTTCCTTAACAAAGACCTAAGCTTCGACGAGAGAAGTGATGGCGACTAACATTCTGTTTATGTCGTGCTCTCAGCTGCGGCTCCTCTTGGACGGAAGCTAATGACAACTCATCAACCAGAGTCATCTTACGTCGTATGGCACACTCAACGTACCGGAAGCACGCTACTTTGCACAACCCTTGAGAGGACGGGTGTTGCTGGACACCCGGACGAATGGACGGAGGACTTCAAAAATAGTATTCACAACCAGGCGCGACCTGAGGCAATTCGTGACATCTGGAAAAGGCAAACCAGCAGGAACGGCCTCTTTGGACTGAAGTTTGGATTCCACCAGCCCTTTGTAGATGAATTTTTCGCGGCATTCAGCGGAGAGGCTCAAAGAGCCAACGCATTGGATAGAAAAACTATTTTGGGAGTCTGTGTTCCCCAACTGCCGACACATTGTCATGACGCGGCGAGACAAGATCCGTCTGGGAGTCTCGTGGTGGAAATCGATTAGTGGAGGCCCGGGCCACCTGAGTCGCGATGGCACGTTGTTGCCATGGCAGGAAAGCCACCCGTCGACACCCGTGGACATTGAGAGTCGCTACAGTTTTGAGGCGATTGAATCACTGATTTTGGAATGCGTGAGCCGAGAGGCAGCTATTCAAGAGCTGTTGGAAGAATTACAAGTAATCCCTCTTGCGATCACCTATGAAGACTTTGTGGCGAACTATGAAAGAACCATAAGGCAGGCGCTGAGCCATATTGGCCTGGAACCAGCGGATGTAGAGATTCCGCCACCGCTGTTGGCGAAGACATCGGATGAAGTGAACGAGACGTGGGTGCTAAGATTCAAGGCCGACCTGGAAGAACGTCGGCGCGGGGCATAGTGAAGTGTAGGTGTTATGCGCCAGGTATTGCTCCGGTCGAGACTCTAGAGTGAAACGTGAAACAAATGTTTGAAGTACCAGTAAAGTGTTTTTCTGTTAGTTGCTATCTCCTTAGGGTAAAAGGATCTGTACACGAAGTACTGCTCTTAAAAAGGGCGGCGAATTCAGTCTTTGGTGACGCGTGGTGCCAGGTAGCTGGCTCCATTGAAGAGAATGAGACGCCCATCGATGCGGCCTATCGTGAGATAAGAGAGGAAACCGGAATTGCAGTTACTGAGATGTACTCAACGATGGAGTGCGAGCAATATTATCGAGCGGACCTGAATTGCATTTCGATATTGCCTGTTTTTGTCCTATTTGTAGACAGTGCGGAAATGGTTACTTTGAACTATGAGCATTCAGAATATCGATGGGTCAGTTTTGAGGAGGCGAGAAATCTATTAGCATTTCCGATACAAAAGAAGATGCTGGAGTACATAGAACGTCAATTTGTCTTCGATACCCCGTCGACGCGGACAAAAATCTAGAGGTGCATAACATGAACTTAAGCCGTATTTTTCTCTGCAAGCGACCGGTTGGGAGCCTGTATGCAGCAGCGTGAGGTCGTGATTGATGATTTACGACCAGATGACCTCGCAGAGATATCGTGGTCGGGATCCAGGACTCATGTACAGCATGTTTCTGACCAACTTCAACGTGTATCGTCCGGGGATGTTGAGTACCTTGCGGTTAGAAACGCTGAAGGCCGTGCACTGGCGATCGGCCTGATTGACCATGTCCGTCATAATGACGGTTCGGAGATCGGCCAGCTATCCACTGATCCAGCACTACAGGGGCAAGGTCTGGGTACAGTACTCATCGAGGCAGCAGAGCGCCGAATAGGCGCTCGTGGCCATCAATGGTCAATCCTGGGGGTTGAAGTCGAGAATGTTCGAGCCCGCAAATTGTACGAACGGCTAGGTTATGTCGCCTACGCTGAGGAAGTGGAGTCCTGGACGGCAGAAGATGAAGACGGCAAAGAGTATCTTCACACAGCAAACGCGATCCTTTTACGAAAGCGTGTCGGCGTACAACAGGCGGTTTAAGCCGGTCGCCGTCGCTCGCTCCGCAGGCACGCAGATTAACCGGGGATTATGTGCATTCAGGAACCCAACATCTTTAAAACGAGGTAGTTGACTACTTAACTGGAGATGGAATATGCGAAACGATATTGATACACCAGCAACGTTCTTCGGTTGGTTTACGATTGCCAACATCGCTTTCTTGATTGGGTTACGACCCAGGGCCAGGCGTTAGCCGACTATGGCACGTATCGCGACTTTTGCTGCGGTGATCATTACAGGTTTGCTCGGCAATTATGTGTATAGACAATCTACTTATGCTGAAAGTCAGCCAAAATTTGACCACATATCGATCATCAAGTGCGTGACTAAAAACGGAGAGACTTACTACGGCGATGTTCTTCCGAATGCAGAATGTAGCCGCTCGGCGGTTGTGGAGATTCCAGCGAGGCTCGAAAATGCAGAAAAAGCCCAGGTGCCAAATATGGAAGTCTTGAGATTCAGCTGTGATGGGAGAGAATACTGTTCTCAAATGACCTCCTGTGATGAAGCACGATTCTTCCTGGAGAACTGTCCAAACGTAAAAATGGACGGTGACAATGACGGTATTCCTTGCGAAAGTCAGTGGTGCGGATGATGCCTTTCGACGAAGGCTCGGCCCACATTAAGTTGAAGGTGACGTGGTAACTTGTCACCTGAGTTACATTCGGATCCCAGGCGTTACCGGCGCACGGGCTGGAACTTTCAGGCCGTATAATCTGGTGCTACGCGTCTGGGAGAGTGCTGTGAATGAGATAGTTCTGGCTAATCCCGGTGGGAATCGGTCCTGATGCTGAAGCTCTATGGTACGTCTAAATCCCGAGCGGCCCGATCGATCCTGGCCCTTGAAGAATTAGGCCTGGCGTATGAACATGCCCCATTCGGGAAGGAATTGCGCGAACCCAACTCTGAGCAGCGTAAACGGTTGAACTCGCTCAACCCGAATGGGCATGTCCCGGTCCTTGAACATGACGGTTTCTTGATCTGGGAGTCCATGGCGATAAACCTTTACCTCGCGGAAACCTTCCAGAGCATTCTATGGCCTGCTGACTCAAGATCGCGGGGACAGATTCTTCAATGGAGTTTTTGGGCGCAAACAGAAATGGACAGAAAAGACTGGGGGTCGGCACATCGATCCGACGATGCGGGCGCCCTAAGGGAAATGACTGATGCCAAAACTATAACCTTGTCAATCCTGGATCACGCGCTCGCTTCCAGGAACTATCTACCAGGTGACTCATTCACGTTTGCAGACTTAAACGTTGCGAGCACTTTGAGTCAGCCGAACGAAGATGGGAAGATAGACTGGCAACGCCTCGACCCCTCAGAATCAGGACTTGTGCATCTTGCCACCTGGTTGCAGCGGTGCACAAGTCGGGATTCGTGGCAACGTGTGGCTAGCTATGAATGATGGCAGTACAAACACGAAGTTGAAGCTGAGCGCAGCCCCGCCAGTCGCTTATGGGTTTACGCGGACGTGGCAGCCTTTCACCTGGCTTGCGTACACAACTCAAGCGCCCCACAAGAGGCTCTAACAATGAAACAGGCGATGGACATTGGCAGGATAGCTATCGGCGTTTTTGTAATTGTTTGTGGATTGATGAATCTTGGCTTGTTCGGGTTTGAACCACCACAAGCCCAGGGTGTAGCTCTTCAGTTTCAGATTGCAATGCATGAAGCTGGCTACTTTCTCCCTTTTATCACGTCAGCGTTTCTTTCTGCAGGCACATGTATTGTGTTAAATCGTTTCGGTGCATTGGCGACGCTGGTGCTTATCCCGATCAGTGTGAATATATTGTTTTTTCACTTGCTACCTGGTGGTGCGAACTTGCCGGTCGCCATCGTTTTGTTTTGTATGAACGGGTATTTACTCTGGTACTACAGAGGGTCTTACAGATCGCTGCTTAAATCCCGAGAAGGCAGATAACGTGGAGATGAAGTCGCTTGCTCCGTGGTCCGAACGTGACAAGCTGTGACGTGGCTTGTGTACGCAATCCAGGCGGACACCAGTCTGAACGTCCACGCACTGCTACCGGGATGCCGCGCCACTTAACGCAGGTCACAGGACGCTGCCCATGGAAGTAGTTTGCACAAAATGTAAGAGGATAGTGTCCATTGAGAACGTCAACGTTCAAAAAGACACAGCCTTTTGTGACACATGCGGTGAAATATTCTCCTTGTCCAGATTGGTGGCGACTGCAAAAAACACGAAGTTTGACTCCAGTATAGCTATCAAAGGAGCTTCCTTCGTTGACAAGGGAAGTTTCTGGATTGTTGAAGTATCTCACCGTAGTCTGCAAGCAGTTTTCTTAGTTCCATTTACCTTGGTGTGGGCTGGTTTTTCGTTATCAGGTATTTATGGCTCTCAAATAGTTAGTGGCGAATTCGATCCAGGGGCATCGCTTTTTGGGATTCCTTTTCTCATCGGAAGCGTTTTTCTAATTGAATTAACCTTAATGAGCTTATTCGGAAAGAGTTTGGTTTCTGTTGAGAATTCGCGAGGGCTGGTATTCATGGGAATCGGATCGATAGGTTGGTATAGACGATTTAACTGGGATAATGTTTCAGAAATTATTGAAAATCATGGAGAGCAGTACAGATCGATAGCGCTGGAAGGAGCGAAGAGAATCACTTTCGGCTGGGGACTTAGTGAGGAACAAACATACTACATGGCGAATATTTTACGCACTAAGAAGCAATAGACATATCAGAAACCACCAATTTCGCCGCTTCGGGGCGTGGACATTGCGTCTTTGACTCCGTTACAAATTGTGACGGCGCTATGCGCGTTTAGAGAGGTGTTCCAATGAGACAAAAATTACTCGATGCTTTGAAGACGCGTTTTCAGTCTTACGACGACTTGATTGAATCCGTGGAGAGCGATCATCTCGGCAGGAAAGTCGATGTACCCAGGCATAAATCGCTAATCGAACATCTCTGGTGCGTGGTGGGTGCACGAGAGAGTTACGCGCGTGCACTCGATACTGGCAGCTGGGAGGGCTTTGCCTGTTCGATGACAAAGTACACCCATGCAGAAATTTCCGAGAAACTAAGATCGTCAGCCAGCGCCGTTTTAATCGCGGCCGAAAAAGTTGAGGATTGGACGGAGGAACGACAGAATTTCCTGCTTGACCTCTCGGAACATGAAGTCATGCACGAAGGCGGCATCATTCGTCACATGTATGCTTTTGAAACCGACATGCCAGGTTCCGTAAAGTGGGCGTGAACATGAATGTCTAACATTAGATTTTAGCTGCTTTTCCGTCTGCAACTCAGTGTCGCTTATGTGGATCGTCGACGGCTGCAGGTCCGAAGAAGACAAAGCTGACTTATTTTTTACTCACTCTTGAAGGAAACGATCTACCTCAACCCCGAATGACCTCCGGCCCTCTTTGACTCCTATTTCGCGCCAACGCTTCGCGTAGGTTGGGATCATAAACTCCATCTGGTTATCGTAAGATTCATCATCAACATAGCCCAACTGATGCTGATAATGTAGATTGTCGCAAAAGTTCATCAGGGTAGTTAGGTGGTACCTCAAGCGAAGGCGGTCCTCGTCAGAATGAGGCTCTTCCAGTCCGCCAAACAGTCGAATGTACTCAGACTCTCTCAGCGACAGCATGTTCGTGACAACATAGTCAATCCTTGACTGATGAGACTGTGCCAGGGCTAGTCTTCGGCTTTCTTCGATTGCGCGCGTATTAGCTTCGACGGCGTCCCGGCCGAGCTTAAGTTGAACGACGAGTACGGCCAGGGTGATTATCACGCCGAAAGCGCCAAGTCCTTCGGCAATAGCACCTATTGCTTCCCAGTTCATGAGCCACCTCCTTCAACAATTCTGGTGATGTTACAGCAGAATCAATTCTGTCTGAAGTTGAGCGATAGCTGCCAGTCTCACTTCGCGCTATGATTTGGCAATGCGCTACTCACCACAAAACACAGAGATTGAGCCGCATTTACGTTCTCGGCTCCAATGCTCGGACGTGGCACTTCGAAAATTCGGTGCTACCGGAACGCCGCGCCGCCTATCTTGGTGTTTAGGTAGTTAACATGGTCCCGCCAGTGCATGGATACTGTAAGTGTGGTGACCTGCGATTTGAGTTAAAAGACGAGCCGTTGTTTGTCCACACCTGTCACTGTCTGGACTGTAAAAGGAAGACGGGGTCCAGCTTTGGCCTCACATGTATTGTCCTGCAAGGCGATATCGTTATTACGCAAGGCACTTTGCGAAAAACAAAGATCGCTTCGGGAAAAGTTGCGCATCAGTGCTCGAGTTGTTTTACGACAATCCATAGAACTTCGAGAGCATTCCCAGCGATAGCGTGGCTTCAAACCGGTTGTCTGGATGATTTGCGCTGTTTGAAAATTGGTGCGCACACCTGGGTTAAGCGTAAAGACGACTGGCTTCAGTTGCCTGAGGATGTACCCCAGTTTAAAGAAGGGTATGATCGAAACGGAACCTGGCCAGCGTCTAGTCTAAGCCGATTGGCCAAAAACTTTAAAGGCGCTACCTAACGGGAAGATGAAGCTGACCAGGGCAGTTTACCTGGTGTCATACGCCGTGGAGAATTGAAGACGACTGATGCTCTACTTCGAAGATATTGAAATTGGCAACAAAGATTCCGGCGGTCCGTATCGACTGGAGGCTGACGAAATCATGAGCTTCGCCGCTAAATGGGATCCCTTTGAATTTCACATGGATATTGAAGCGGCAGAAAATTCGATGTACGGAGGCCTGGCCGCATCGGGTGTGCTTACACTATGCATAGGTAACAGGCTGGGGCACGAATTCGAACCGTGGTCTATCCAGGCGATGTTTGGCGCTGAGTATCGCCTACCCAACCCAGCCAGAGTGGATGATGAGCTGACAAAACATCGCACTATCATAAGCAAGAGAGAATCCAGGTCCAGGCCAGATGCCGGAATCGTCGAATTAGAGGAGCAAATGGTAAACCAGATTGGGATTGTTGTGCTGGAACAGAAAGCCGCTGTCCTGGTTTTAAAGCACGTCCTGGGAGGCGATTAGCATGCAATTGAAGTTGTTATTGAAGCCTTGGCTCTGTCACGCGGATGTAGCAACCTGTCATCAAATTTGTTTTCGCAAATTCGTTGTCAGAACACTACGCTGCTTAACTGGATTTTGTGTGCCAGGATAACTCACATGTTGGACTACGATCAGGGACTGAGAATATTTTACAACACTTCCCTGGTATGGTTGCCTAACGTTGTAATTTTCTACGCTGGCGTTTTTCTCACAGGGGAGACCTTCACCGAGGAAAGAATATTCCTATATGTACCGTTGTGGCCGGTTTTCGTAATGTTTGGAGTTATCATCTCAGTCACTGCGATTGTGTGCGCTGTGATGACACGGAAAATACACCCGGCGAAAGTGGCTTTTATGGTTGCGGTGGCACTGTCGACGTTGATCTTTCCCATTGTAATGACGCTGGTCTTCCCATATGACTAAAAGAGGCCGCATCTCACGCACGCTTAACCTGGTGCACTTTGCCTGGGGTGCGCACTGTATGAATTTGAAGCCCGGGATACGGGCTGATAAAGGGTATATAACATGGGATTGACGTACGCTACTTTTTCTTCGGTGACGCTGCCGCACAGTCCCCCGGGGTCAGGCATCACATGAACTGGGAAGCGATAGGCGCGATTGGTGAAATCTTCGGAAGCTTCGCGGTTCTGGTCACACTATTTTACCTGGCTCTACAAGACGACAACAGAACCGGCAGTCGAAAGATGTTGCCGTACAAGCATTCATCTCCGAAATGAACCAATGGCGGCGACAACTTTATGACAGAGAGTTTATCGAATCCATGACAGTAAGCTCTGAATCAAGAACACTCGCAGGCAAAGATGAAATTGATGTTGCACGAATGGTCACCTACAACGACCAGTTTCTGAGCATCGTCTGGGGCCAGTTCATGAGTTTGTGGCACGGTACGTCAGGCCTTGATGAACATTACCTAAAAGATCTGTTACGAATGTCAACACTTGACCCGCTATTTCTCGAACTCTGGGCGATAACCCGAGAGAAATATCCTGAAGATTTTTGTCGTTTCATTGACGAGCTAGTTGAGGACCGCGGATGAGAGAAATGAACCTGTTCGCGCTGGCGCTCGAGTTTGTACTCATCGTCATCGGTATCATTGCGGGTTTTCAGATCAGCGAGTGGGGTGAACAACAAGCAATGAGAGAGTTAGCTGCTCAAAACGTCGCTCGCGCAATTGCGGAGGCTGAACACAACGTCAAAGTATTGGAACGTGTCGTATCAAGACTCGAAAGTGAGTTTGTGCCGATCGACTCGCTATTGAGCGGCCTTATCGAATGCGACGACAATCTAACGCAGCAACAGTTTCAAAAGTTCATGCTAATTGCGGATGGGGACTTTCTTCCGAGTTTGGAATCCCATCAGGTTAGTAGTCTTGAAAGGGTCGAATATACGCCTTTCTATTCAGAAGCATTTCTGGGAGCCTTGCCCGTCTACCTGGGAAGGATGGCCACAATGATAAAAGGCACTTCAGCAAACCACGATGGATACTTCAACTGGCAGCTACACCCGGCCATGCTGGAAGAGGTTACGATTGTGAAGACTGACCAAAATGCCGAATACTATCGATTCCAGGCAACTGCGGACCCAGGCGAACTATGCAAGAATCCACAATTCGTGAAAAGGGTTTGGCGGCTTCAAGTATTGCGCGCTGCCAACTACGACTATTACAAAGTCTTTTTGGTAAGGTTGCGGGAGTTTTTGCCGGTAATGCACCAGCAGCTGGCGTCCTTTTGATGAATTGGTCGTCAGTAATTAATATGACTGCAAGGTGACGATGACATGCAGTTGAAGCCAGTCGCCTCACTTATTCGAACTAGTTGGGTGTTGTTAACCCCGGTCAAGGAGACGCTCTATGCGCATCACCAACAAACTGGCAATACTTCTAATTCTTGTAATCGGTGTATCTTCGTGTGGAGAGTCTGACCAGACTGCTCCCCGGGTATTGAAGACTGAGCCCCAAAATGGTGACAAAAATGTTGATCCAAACACCAGAGAAATGACCGTCACCTTTGATGAAAGGATGATGGATCAAAGCTGGTCATGGGCGTATACAGAACAAAGCAGGTTTCCAGACATCACTGGTCAGGCCTACTACACGAAAGATTTTAAAGTGAATGTACTACCAGTAACCATGGCTCCGAATACAGAATATGAGGTTTGGGTAAACAGCCAAAAACATCAGGGATTCAAAGATATCGCCGGTAACTCTGCGGTTCCCTATAAGCTGGTTTTCAAGACAAGGTGATAGCACAGGCTTGAACTACAACACTGATCTGCGCCACTTAACCGGGTATTAGATGTCATATGGATACTGAAGGAGCGTTTACCGCGATAGCAGAAATAGCTGTGAGTCTCGCTGGGTTCTCAGGGCTCGTGGCGGTTTTCGGATTTCGTGAGATCTCACTAGGTGAAGCTCTAAACAGGGTTTATTGGTTGGTATGTATGTGTTTTGTTATTGTTGCAACGGTTTTTATGCCATACGTAGTTACCGAATTTACCTCGAATCAAGAGATAGTCTGGGGACTCCCGATTGGTGTGATTGGTGTGTTTCTGATCTTTGTCGTGGCTAATTTTAGCTTGAGGCGATCGCACCGTAGCGGCTGGTCGTTTCCGAAATCTACCAGCGTCGTTCTGCTTTTCGCTGCCGCTATCGGTGCCTGGCTTGTTCTGGTGAGCTTTGGGCTTCTGCATAAGCAATCCGCTGGCACACTCTTGTTTGGACAGTTGTGGCTTCTATCACATGCTGGATACATGTTTCTGACAACGCTCCTTGTTGTCAGGACCAGAGTTGATGGTTAGGACCAGCTTCACATATTCGAGGACTCAAAGATGGCAGACATAGTTCCCATAGACGCGACAGAATGCTCCTTCGATATCTTTCGTGATTTGACGATTCAGCCCCGCACGCGAAGGCCTGGACCACCGGAGAGAATTGACGGTATGACCGTGGGCATCGTGACGCTGACCGAGGATGCTCCACACAACGGTGAGATGCACCCGGATGGCGATGAAATACTCTACGTTGTCTCCGGCCGGATTCGAGTCACCTGGGACTCCAGTCCTGGGGGAGAACTTATCCTGGGTCCTGGGCAATCGTGCATTGTCCCCAGAGGCGAATGGCACAAGGTTTCTATCCTTGAGGAGACGCAGTTAGTCCACATCACGCCAGGACCCAATGGCGATCATCGACCGCTCACCTGACATGCAGTTGAATAGCACCTTCTACCGGTCGCTCCCTTCGGCTGATGATAACCTGGTCGACGTGCACCTTTCGGGGTTCTTCGAGTGTGCCAGGCAAATTTACGCAAACGCTCCTTCCGCTGCTGCTTTCCTTAACCAGGTTTTATGTGTCTGCACGGAATCACGGAACACAGAGTACGTATTAGGTATAGCGAGGTGATCGATCTGGACCTTTCAGGCTTTGACGTCCTGGCTGAGTTAGCGATAGGGCTTGCTGGATTTTCGGGTGTGTTAATCGTCCTGATTAAACCATCAGGTGGATTTTCACCACCGGAACACGTACGTTTAATTAATCTAGTTTACTCTAGCCTCGGAGTTACGTTTTTAGCGATCTTACCCTATGGATTTTCCGGTATTGGTTTTGACTCAAGCACCAGTTGGAGGATAGTGGGCCTGATTGGAAGTTTGTACACAGTTGGTGGACTGCTATTTATACCGATTCGAGTGTTGATGCTCAGGAAAGACTTTCCCGACCTATTCCCCTGGCGGCTATTCTTTGTGCAAACACTTCTCCACACGGCTGCATCAATTTTGTGCGTGCTTGTTTTGCTCGACCTAAGCTCTACTCCCTCCAGGCTATACTTCTTTGCGTTATTCCTGCTTTTAGTTCACGCGGCTATAGTATACGTAAGGATTTTGTTGTTTCGGCGGGATTGAGATTCCTTTTGGAGGCACACCTGACGTGCAGAAGTCGCGTGTGCGTTGTCGAGGATTCTTGCTTTTTCGCTGTTAAGGTTAGGAGGGTTCTAATGGTGGCACCGTATACTCAGTCGAATAGCACCGGCTACCGTTTACTCCCTTCGACTGATGGCAGCACCCTTTTGCGGACGTGGCAATTCCTCGCGCCTTTTGCGATTACCCAGGCCTTGTCGCTGGAACGCCCACACCGCTTGGCCGGGTTTTAGGCACCGTATATGCACTTTCTGGTCATCTTCGGCCCACCGGCGGTTGGCAAAATGTCAGTCGGTGACGAAATTACAAAGCTTACCGGTATACCGGTGTTCCACAATCACCTTTCCATTGAACCAGTTCTCAGATTCTTCCCGTTTGGCAGTGACTCATTTATGCGCCTTGTCGATTCTTTTCGGCGCAACTTAATGACTGAGGTAGCCAAAAGCGACCTCCCAGGAGTTATCTTCACTTTCGCTTGGAGCTTCTCACATGATGAGGACGCGATGTTCATGTCTGAAGTTTGCAAGATTTTTGAGGCCGTCGACGCAAGTATAAGCTTCGTTGAGTTGAGGGCGGACCTCGATGCGCGACTTCTCAGAAACAAAACTGAAAGACGGCTTTCGGAAAAGCCTTCGAAGCGTAACGTCAACGAATCTGAGCGGTTGTTGCTTGAAAACGAGGACAAATACCAAATGAACTCGAATGGATCTATTCCGTTGGATTATCGCCATATAGTAATAGACAACACACAGCGATCTGCAGAAGATGTGGCTAATGAAGTCGTTAATTTGTTGTCAATTCCTAGACGCGCCTGAGATGCGGTTGAGGTCAATCGTCGGTCGTACTCGTTGTGTGACGAGGTACACTCTATGAGTCCGGATACCCAAAGCCTGCTTTACCTCATTGCCGAAGTGTCCATCGCTACCGTTGCATTGTCCGGAATTACGATGGTGCTGGCTGTTTCCGGGTCCCAATTGAAAGAGGAACGTGCAAACCAGATTGCTACGCAGCTACGAATGGCTTCCATTGTTGTGGCATGCTCGCTGCTGCCACTATTACTAAATGAGTTCAAGTTGAGTGAAGCGCTGGTTTGGAGGGGTGCAACCGGAGCTTACATCCTTCTGATTATCTATGTGATGGTACGTGGCATCATGCGGGCTGAGTCCTACACCGGACTTCCTCCAAAATCGGCGCGACTGGTAATGGTGGCAGCAATTGGTGCTGTTTCACTCTTGCCCATGAACTTATGGCTTGCCCAGGGGTGGCCGTACATCACTCAACTTTTCTTTGGGTGGGCCGTTTCCATGGCATTGTTTCTTGAGTTTATTCATATAGTTCTATCAGAGAGGCGAGAAAGAGAAGACGGCTAAACGCTGATCTAGAGGTCAAATATCACCGGAGGCAACATGCCTGACTATGTAAGAAACGGATTCAGTTCTGTAAGACCCTATGTCTTCGGGCCGCATAGTGTTCTTGATTTTGTAGTGGGTGCACTTGATGGACGGGTGCTTGTTCGCCACAAGCAAAGCGGAAACGCCGAACACATTGAAGTACAGATCGGCGATTCAGTCGTTGTCCTGGAATTGCGGGATCCTCCGCATGATGCTGGATTCCCTGGATCAATCTACGTCTACGTGGAAGATGTTAATCTTGCAACTGAAAGAGCACAGAAGTACGCCATAGAAATCTTTTCACCCCTGGAAGACAAGCCCTACGCCGAGCGGCAGGTAGGTATTCGAGATGCCTATGGTAACGTTTGGTGGGTTGCAACCTACAAGCCCGAGTTGGATGCCTAACATGTCCTTGAAGTCTCTCATATCTGCGGTACTCACTCCCAGGTGGCAACCGGTCGCCTGGCTTACCGACACAACCCAGGTGCTACAGGGCCCACGCCGTTTTACTGGGCGTTGTACGTCATGAAGCTCGAAATTGAGACAAACTTAATAGCAGAAGAAGGTGATTTCCTTCGGCAAAAACTCGATGAATTCAACGAACCCTTCGCAGGACCAAGAAGACCTGAGGATTTTGGACTTGCAGTGCGTGATGAGGGCGGAGTCGTTGTCGCTGGATTGATCGCATCCTGTATTTGGGAGTGGCTGCACATCAATATAATTTGGGTTTCTGATGAATTGCGTGGTCAGGGATACGGCTCGTCTTTGCTAATGGCCGCTGAAAAAGAGGGAATAGCGCGCAACCGTGAATTCGCGATGCTTCATACGTTTAGTTTCCAGGCCAGACCGTTCTACGAGAGGCATGGTTATCGACTGTCAGGTGAACTTGTAGATTTCCCAAAAGGACATTCACAATACAAAATGTATAAACGGTTAGCCAATGGATAATGGACGAGATCTATAATATGCAATTGCAGTTGTTCGTCGGTCTTGCACGACCTCGGTCGCTCAGCATTCGCACGCGGCAACCTGCCAACTGACTTGCATGTGACTTTTCAGAAGGACCCGGGATTTACACTCTGCATGTCGAAACGGAGGATTGAACCATGCAAGATACTACCAAAGCATATCTTTTTGTCTCTGGTGTAGTTTTTGGGCTGGTGGCGCTCGCTCATTTTGTTCGTGCAATCAACAGTTGGAATTTTGTAGTTGGACCATTGGCCATACCGGTTTCTGTTTCGTGGATTGGCTTTATGATCACGGCTGTTCTTTGTGTCTGGGCGATTCGCCTGGCGACCTCGTGATCGCCGATTCGGGCGCCATCGGTTGGGCTGCGGTTTGAGTGGTTTAGAACAATGAATCTCGCCGGAAGAATCGTCCTGTTGACGGGCATAATGGCCTCAGGAAAATCGACGATCGCTGCGTTATTCGCTGAGCGCCTGGACAAAAGTGTACATCTGCGTGGAGATGTCTTTAGGAAAATGGTTGTTGCCGGTCGTGCGGAAATGACGAATAGTCCTGGTGAAGAAGCTATTCGGCAACTGGAGTTGAGATATGATCTTGGCGTGGCGACAGCGTTGCGATACGCAGAGGAAGGGTTTGCCGTAATCTACCAGGATGTAATCCTCGGCGAGTACCTTTCCAAATTTGCCAATAGGCTGCGATCAACGGATTACCTGTTTGTGCTGTGCCCGCAGGTAGATTCTGTATCACAACGGGAAGCTTCTCGATCCAAGAAGGGATACCTTGGCTTTACACCACAGCAATTGGATGATGTACTTCGCAACAGCACTGAACGCCTCGGGTATTGGCTGGATAGCACCGACCTTACGCCTGACGAGACAGTTGCGAACTTGCTGGCGCACATTGATGAGGCCCAACTTAGTAAACCTCACACATAACACGATATTGAACTGGCCAGGGAACATGTTGCGCGTTGGCTCTGCAAATACCGCAAACTGCCTATAAATCGTATCCGGTTTTGTGCTGCCATAAGGACCAGTTAATGGCAAAACTGAAGTCAGAACTCGTGAAGCGATTGGAAATGATCCCAGGTGTCACGCACAAGCCGTGGCCGGAACGCGATGATGGATTCTCGACCGTTCATTTTAGGGGCAAGGAGATTGGCCATTTCCACAACTTTAACGAGCTAGATCTCCGCCTGGGGAAACGGCTAATTCAACAGCAGAGACTCAACTACTATCCGGATTCAGTTACTCACCCGAACCGGAAAGCGAATTCCCAGTTCATCGAGATTCGATTCAACAAGTCGCCCGATTTAGATCGTATAGTTGGATTGGTCAAACTCCTCGTGGAGGAACCATCAAAATGACGCATAACCGGAACTCGAAACAAAACAGAACACCTTTCGCCCGGTTTGATTTCGCAAGCTCCGCACCAGAATCTTCTAACAGCAGGCCGTGGTGTTATGCACGAGGTGCGGAGCCATGAACTATGATTTGCTGGTCTTCGCCGAAATAGGAGGGATCTTTGTGGGTTTTGCAGCGCTTATCGCATCGACCTCTGTGAAATCACCTACTGAGTCGTACCTGCTAAGGGCGGTCGTGATCTTTGGTCTAATTGTTATGTTTATGTCCATCGTCCCGGTTATTGGTATGGGTTTTGGCCTGGATGAACACGCTGCATTTCGAGTCTCGAGTATTTGCTATTTGTTGCTATGGGTTCCGATTACGTTGTTGGGTAATCACGCCTTCAAGCAGAATGTTTCGTTCGCTGCAGATTTTAAAACCCATAGGTGGTTCAATATCATCGTCTCTATTGGCTTCGGTATAACTATCATCGGAATGCTCCTGATAATTGCGCTTGGATTCTTTCGTCAGGTCTGGTCGGGGCTCTACATTGCGTCAATTTCGCTTGTGCTGTCGCAAACAGCGTTGCTGCTTATCAGACTACTGCCAAACACAAATAGTGGCCCTGACTCATGGGATTAAACTTTAGGCGCATTGAGTGTTAAAGCCCGTCGATCGTGGCCGATGAATCTGGCTGGTCTGGGAACTTGTGGTACTCCAGCCACTACTTATTATGGCGTAAAACACAGGAGCTCAACTCAACATGCTAATTAGTTCATTCCCGACGGACACCCGAACAATTGTCGATGCTTTGGCACAGCTATTATTGCGGGATTTTGTGTCATGACTCAGGTATCCATCAGCATTGATGTACCCGACCTCCAGCAAGGGGAGAAATTCTATTGCGAGGCACTCGGTTGCGCCAGGCTCAGAGACCAGGGAAACATGTGTGTGTTATCGGCCGGTAACGCAGATGTCTATCTTTTGAAGCGAGAGCCCGGTTCTCAATCTTCAACCACTTCGGATTCCCCTCGCAAGTTTGAGCGGCACTGGACGCCAGTGCACCTCGATTTCGGAGTGGATGATGTCGAAAAGGCTGCAGCCCTGGTGCTCGAACTTGGTGGTAAGGTTGAAGGGAAAGAATCTGGGGACTGGGGCGCGATAGCCTATTGCGTCGACCCGTTTGGCCATGGATTCTGCTTAATCAAGGAATAGATGAAGCCGCAGAACATCAGGTTTAAGTTATCGCCCATTGGCTTCATTCGGGCGTTGCAACCTGCCATGAAAGTTGCTGGCACAAGTTCGCTGCCAACCGAACAACGGTTGGAAATTTTGTGTTAATGTTTTCCATAGGTCTGACCTCTCGATTGTTTGGTGTGAAAGATTATTGTGGTCCTGGCTTTACGAAGCCACGAAAGAGACCTGGCACCGTGGGAAGCCAGCATGCCGATTTACTTTACAAGTGGATGAGTGAGAACCAATGGCTCAGGTGAGATACATTGTTAACGATGTGGAGGAGGCGATCGAATTCTATACATCGAAGCTTGATTTCTCACTCGAACAACAATTCGGTCCGGCAATGGCGATCCTGGTGAACGGAGACCTGCGTTTGTGGGTTGCCGGTCCAAAAGCATCGGCATCCAGGCCAATGCCGAATGGCGCACAACCCACCCCCGGAGGTTGGGCACGCTTTGTGCTTACCGTCAAGGATATAGAATCGTTGGTGCCTGAGTTGAAGGCGGCAGGCGTCCAGTTTCGTAATGACCTGGTTAAAGGTCCAGGCGGCACGCAGATCTTATGCGAAGACCCTTCCGGAAACGTGATAGAACTTTTTGAACCAGTGGACACCGATGCGTAACGCGCCGTTCAAGTACTCGCGATCGTTCACTCGGGTTCACACCTTGCCTGGTGGCGGGCACACTCAAGCCAGCGCGATCGTTTCGCTGGGTATAGTGTTTCAAAATTCCGCAGGATAGTAGATGAAAAAAATAACTAAACTGTTCGATACGAGACTCAATACACTCGCCCTGTTGATCGACCAGGCTTCGTCACACTTTGATGGAGATGACTTTTTGGGGCTTCGACTGGTTGAAGATATGCTTCCTCTGGGAACGCAGATTGCATTCACCTGCAATCAGCCGCACAACTTCGTGCAATGGGTGCGAGGTGATGAGACTTTTTGAATCCATGATGCAGAAAAGTCCAGGCGCCACGTGACCACTCTAGCGGGACACCATGAGTTTATGGCAGAGGTCTTATCATTGGCCAAAGAGGCGCTGGTATCGGGCGAGCTGCCAATTGCTTCTATCGTCGTGGTAAAAGAATCGATCGTCGTAAGGACGTCTACGTCGGAACGGCGCGATCGACGTTTCTTAGTTCATGCCGAATTGGCAGCGCTCCAGGAGGCTGAGAAGCTTGGGCTAAGTTTAGAGGAGCGTAGAACAGCCACGCTATATTCGAACCTTGAACCGTGTCTCATGTGCATGGGTGCCTGTATGTCCTTCTTTCTTGGGGAGTTAGTATATAGCCTGGAATCTCCTGCTGACGGTGCGGTTCGATTGGCTAAAAGCTGGACTCGCAAGGAAGAGGATTTGCCAGGATACATACTCCCGAAAATCACCTCGGGAGTGTTGCGAGCTGAGACCATAAAACTATTCGATAGGTATGCGAATATGCACGCTGCAGACCCGATGTCCAGGTGGGCGAAGACCCTTGCTGAACTCGAGTGAAATATTTGTTGTGTATCGATGGGATGAGGTCTAACACGAAGTTGAGATCGTTTCTGTTCACGTCAGCCCAATGGGCGCTAACCCAGGAGAGTCTATGATCGACCATTTGAGTATCAAGGTTGCAGATCGAGGGACAAGCAAAGCCTTCTACGAGAAAGCACTGGAACCACTTGGATACGGGATTTTAATGGACCATGAGATATCGGGCCTTGGCTTTGGGCGAGATGGAAAACCGAACTTCTGGATAAAAGAAGGCCCGAGAAGTGGACCGATCCATGTGGCCTTCGGGTGCAGCAGTCATGGTGTGGTCGATGCGTTTTACGACGCAGCAATTGAGGCGGGTGGAGCTGATAATGGAGCCCCTGGCTTTAGGAGCGAGTATCATCCCACCTATTACGGTGCTTTTGTGTGCGACCCCGACGGTAACAATGTCGAAGTCGTATGCCATTTTGAACAGTAGACGCTGGGGACCCTGTTAATCCAGGGTGTAAAGTGTCGAAAGAAAACGAAAATACAACATAGCTAGAACAAATACGATGCTCGAATTAGAGTTCTATGAAGATTCCTGAGCCACTGTTCAAAGTAATTAACTATATCGTCAAATTACTATTGCGTTCGCCTGTGCATGGATTGTGGAGCAGTAACCTATTGGTTATCGGATTTAGAGGCCGGATATGAAACGCCCGTTCGTTATATCGAAACAGATGGCATCATCCAGTGTTTCACTTCCAAATCAGGTAAATGGTGGCGAAGCGTTGCAGCTGCCGGAGAAGTGACGCTCCTCTTGAAAGGCGTTGAATCCGCTTACAAGTCCAGTGTAATAATCGATGATCCGGAAAGAGTGGGGGGTGCGTTAAGGAATTGCCTGTCGAGCTACCCCCAGGACGCTGTGTACCACGCCATTGCGGTTAGATCGGACGGAAGCATAGACGAAGGTGACTTTCAAAACGCGCTGGCTGATGTAGTATTGATTGAGCTTGTCGCTGCGAAAGAGGATGTTTAACGTGCAATTGAATTCGTTCAACGCGAAGGGACATCCTGGTCTGACCACAGTGCACCTCTCTGGTTAAGATTCCCGGTAGCGATGCCTGATCTTGCAGCGCTCTTCTATCTGGCAATCCAGAGGTGTTGTCTTGAAGGACGAATGTAGTCGAGCAGACCCTCTCATCTGCTATCGAACTCAGACGCAAGGAGAATATCGCAATGATCAAAACGGCCGGGCTGACACACATTCACCTCGTGGTTCACGATCTGGATGTGGCGCTTAACTTCTATCAGAACGTATTTGGAATGATTGAAATGTTTCGTGATGGCCCGAAGATGGTGTTTCTGAATACTCCGGGAACCGAAGATCTGATTACTTTGAATGAAGACCCGGGCGAATCGGATAATGCTGGAAAAAACGGCGGGGTAGGGCACTTCGGGTTCAGGCTGGCAAAAGAAGTCTCTCTTGATGAGGCGATCGCTGAGGTGAAGAAATACGGGGGAAGCCTGGAGAACAGGGGTGCGCATGGCCCCGGCCACGAGTTTGCCTATGTACGAGACCCGGATGGTTACTTAATTGAGCTATGAGTCTGACAATTCGTGAACTGCAACGCGGAGACACGCAGATGATCGCGATGCATTTGATGCGATGGGCTGGTCTAGCCAATACCCTGAATTAGATGAAATATTCTACCAGCGCTGAGAGCATTCCATGACCCTTGATGAGATTGCCCTTCAGGTTACGACGGAAGCCCTGAATGAAATAATGCTGAAGTGGCACGCCGATGCCCCGCCAGTGTCGTTGCTCGAATCAAGGGTCGCCAGGTTTCCGTTTCTGGAAAATGGTGCCAGTAATAATGCCTTCTTCCTCGAACTAACGGTTTCCTCGACTCCCAAGGGCGCCATCCCGAACACGATAGTGCTGAAAGCAGGAAAAAACATCAGCGGGACCGCAGAGCGAGAATTGCGCTTCTACAAACTGCTTGCTGAGCGGGGACAGATACCGCAAATAGCGCAGTGCTATGGAACCAGATGGCTTGAGGGTGCTGATTGCGGCCTGCTGTTGCTCGAGAAAGACATCGCCGATGAAATAGTTTACCAGGGTCCGGTTGAACAACATCTGGAACATTACAAAACGGCCGCCCGCGTACTGGCGGAACTACACGCGCACTGGTGGGATCATCCGGATATCGGCACGGGCATTTTCAAACCACACTGGACGGATGAGCTGTTGTCCAGTGCGGTTGGCTGGGCGAAGACAGGGCTCGCCCGGTTCGTCGGGTACGGAAGAGTGTCAAGCACTGAGCGTCAGTCAATCACGGAGATTCTTTCCATTACTCAGCCACTTCTCGTTGCACGTGCAGGGAGAAAGCAACATCTGTGCGTTAATCACGGTGATGCGGCCCTATGGAACTTCGTGATGGATAAGCTCGATCCATCAATCGTAAAGCTGATTGATTTTCAAATGTGGTGCGTCAATCCTCCCGCCTGGGATATTGGATACATGATATTTCTTCTCTGGCCCACAGAGTTTCGTGCCCGCTTTGGTAGCGAGATCATTGAGTCCTACCTGAATGAACTGGAGGCGCGCGGAGTCCCTTATGGCGAAGCCGAATTCTTCGAGGACCTCAGAATCTGCATAGTCGGCCTGATCACGTTGAACATGGCTAACTACAACCTGGGTCTCTGGCCCTACGAGCAGGTTAAGGAGCGGCTCTCCTGGATCCTGGAGGCATACCATGAGCTTGACTGCAGCAGGTTCATCCGCCCCCGTCATGGTTCGGGTCCAGTTTGAATTGCAAGCCTTGATTTACCCGCGCTGACTGCTGTTGATAAACTGCAGTCAATTCGAAATTGAACGACAACAAACGGAATAACAGTTTAGTGACTACTTTATCCGAGAAGCTTTCGATTTTGGCGGGCTGTGTGCCGACTCCTTACTTGAGCCGGTGTTACGCCTCATGACGCTGCCGCACGAATCATATTCGGGACGGTGCCAATGCGGAGCGGTCACCTATGTGCTCGAAGGACCTGCCCACAAACTTAATATCTGCCATTGTCGAGATTGCCAGCAGCAGTCCGGAAGCGCCTTTGGGATGAGCCTTGTGGTTTCTCCTGAGTCCTTCAAACTGACCACGGGCACACTGAAATTCTTCGAGCTAACAGCGGACAGTGGTCGAACCAAGTCCTGCGGATTTTGTGCTGATTGCGGTGTGCGGATATACAATCGCACCAGTGCACTGATGAGCATCAAGGCAGGCACGCTTGACGATGTATCCTGGCTGGTGCCGGACGGTCAATACTGGACAAGAAGCAAGCAGCCGTGGTTTGAGTTGCCGGACGAGCTTCCCGGCCATGAAACTCATGGAGACGCATAATATGATGATCATCGCAATTTAAAATGGCAGGCAATTCATGAACTTAAGCGGGCTTGGGGATTTAGGTGACTTTGTCGGCGGTCTTGGGGTATTGGCCACCCTTATTTATCTGGCGATTCAAATACGGCAAAACACCTCGGAAGTCCGAAACTCGGCAGTACAGAGACTTCTGGAACAAAGTACGAATATTTTTAGTAGTGAACTGAGTTTAAAGGCTAATTCAATCCGTCATTTGCCGCCTCAGGAATTGACAACGGCTGACAAAGATATACTGCAACTATTCATGAGGAGAAACTTCCAGCTTTTTGAACAAGTTTATCTCCAGTTTGTGGCCGGGCGAATAGACGAAGAGATAATGGACGCTTACGAGTCGAGAATTTCGGGTCATTTTGAAATGCCATTTTCGAAAGAATGTTGGAGCAGGATGAGAAATACATTCACCCGTCGGTTTGTTAGTTACGTCGATGAGTTGTGGGCCGAAGCCTAGGTATGCGAAGCGATGCACTTTGTCGCTGGTGTATATGAGCGCAATGTCCAGACGCATAGCCAGCCTGAAAGAAATGTTGCGAGCATTTTTGCGTGCAGAACTTGACTCACCGACAGAGGCTGGAAGGTTAAAGCGCACGCTGTCGAGATTGAGCGCGCCAGAGGAGACAATCCTGGGAGAGTCCGCTGACACAGAAGCTTTGTACACGGTCTTTGAAGAGTATCGGGGGCGGGAAGCGCTGTTTGACGGGTTGAACCTAAGGGAGTTGGATTGGTATTGGACCGATCTCACTCTTCAGGACCTGAACTCAAGAACCTTTACGTGTCGAAATCACTTCGAGCAGAAGTATGATACCCGGCGGCCTGCGGAAGTTGCTTCGATCTGGAATCTTGCGCATGAACCAAATGGCGTTATGGACAAAGTGTCGAACGGCCAGGGACTGGAGCCTCCTATACTGATCGGATGCCCGGATATGAGTAGATTTGTTATTCTCGAAGGACACAACCGGTTGATCTCCTATTTGAGGGTACCAACTGAAGTTCACTTTCCGATTCCGGCAATTGTTGGTCTGTCTAAGCATGTCTCGCAATGGTGTCAGTGGTAGGAAGTGACGAACAGTCTCGTGAGGTGTCAATGAGGAGGAAATTCAGGCATGGCCGAAGTTCATGATAGTTACACCGATGTTAACGACCTGAGACTGCGCTTTCGAGAGCCGGGCTCTCGCCTGGCGAGTCTTAAAGTGATCCAATGAGAGCCATTATTCGCAGAGGAAGTTGTTTATGTGGCGCAGTCCAGTTTCATGTGACGGGGGATCCAATTACGATGACTTATTGCCACTGCGAATCGTGTCGTCGTTGGGTCGGCGCACCGGTCATGGGAGGATGTCTGTTTCATTCCAGCCAGGTTCAGATCGTGACCGGCGAGGATAAACTCACCTTGTACAAACGATCGAGTGATACCGGAAGTTTACGAAGATTTTGTTGCGACTGTGGATCCGCATTATTCAATGAACATCCGGGCATCAAGCTAACCGACATTATGGCAGTTTCGATTCCAGATCTTGAATTCAAACCAAGGTTGCACACAAACTATGCAGAGAAAATCGTGAGCTTCCATGATGGCTTACCTAAATACAAAGACTTTGACCCGGCCGTAGGAGGTTCAGGTGAAACCATGCCTGATTGAACCATACGTCATCGAACAGGGTTCGGCTGTATGCAACTGAAAGCACGCTGCTACCAGCCGTCAGGCGACTGAAATGCCTGCTACCGGACCCCTGAGCCACATCGACATTTCCGTCGGTTACCCCGAACGGTCCATCCCTTTCTATGATGCACTTCTCACGGCGCTCGGTTACAGGCGCTGGAATCTTGACTCACCGCAATGGTCAGGGGACAACCCGAGGCGAGCGACATGGGGGATGAAAAATGGGGACGGGTCTCGCTTTGACATTGAGGTACGACCGGCGAGAAAGGAGAGTCAGGATCAAAGATACGATCGCTATGAACCGGGGCCGCATCATCTTGCGTTCCATGCGGCAAGCGAGATTGTCGTGGATAGTGTGCACGAGGCCCTGGTTGCGGTCGACGGCGAAGTGCTTGACCCACCTCATCAGTACGGCGGCGAGAAGGGCTATGGACAATTCTACTACGCGGTGTTCTTTGCGGACCCTGATGGTGTGAAGCTGGAAGTGTGTTACGTCAGGGGGGCTAATCCATGAGCTTTGTCTGCGCTGACCAGAGGAATTCCGGTCTGTTATCGAATGGGTTCGCCATGCAATCACCAATGCTGTTAATGCATACACACAGCCTGCCAGGATGTTAGCGATGTTACCTTTAGTCCTCAAAATTGTAGCGCCGGTGTTCTTGTTGGTCGGAGGCCTTCATCTTGTTCTGGGGCTCGAGGCAGATGTCCTGCTTGGTGCAAATCTGTCAGCGGATGTACTTTCTGATCCTGTACTCGACAGCCAGAACAGATTCTACGGGGTCGCCTTCTCGGCTTACGGACTGGTTTTGTATATTTGCGCCGGTGACCTGATCAAATACCAGTCAGTGCTCCGAGTCATGCTCTGGGTCTTCTTCGCGGCAGGTTGTGCAAGGCTGGTTTCCATCATGCTGTACGGCATGCCGTCTCAATTTGTATTACTGTTGCTGGCGACTGAAATCATTTTTCCACCGGTCGTTGCTGCCTGGCTAAGCCGGGTGTTAAACGTCGAACAAGCCGCCCGAGACAGCCCGGAGGTCTGAGCTGAACCCGGTTGCGCAAAAGTTCCCTGAGCATGTTGCTCTCAGCAAAAAAGAATTAGCGAGATGAGAGCCAGGTGATAGGCTGTCAGTACCGTCAATTCTAAGCAGACAGAGATAAGGCTTATGCAAAGAATTCTTCTCCTTGCTGGAACCATACTCCTGCTTGCAGGACTCCTGCTTGGTACGATTCTGGAATCTTTTCCCAGCCCAGAGGTCGCGGCAGATTCGCATGTTGCCGGTGTGCAACACGGAATGCTTCTCATGATCATGGCACTGTCCTGGAAGTTTTCCCGACTTGAAAGATTTGAAAATGTTTGCGCAATCCTGAACATTGCAGGTCTATACGGAATATGGGGTGCGTTTTTAACGGGCGCGATCCTGGGTGATCCCTATCCATCTGCATCCACCATTACCCATTTTATGTTTGTAACCTTCTCCGGTAGCCTGATCGTTGGAGTTGGCTGGTTCCTCTTTGGGGTCTATCGAGGCAAAAATTCTGAGAATGAAGCTTGAGTTTTTTTATTTGGGTAATCAACCGGACAGTATCGCTAAGGGGCAGTGAAAAAAATTTCGGATTCGCATAGCCGTGCGTCCTGATACTAATGGCAGGAATTCTTCTGGCGTTCTTGAGTTTTTATCAGCTAGTTAATACTCTATGGTCTGCCGATGAGAGCGATAGCTGGGAACTATAGGCTGGACGGCAATTGGGCTGGAAATACCAGTCCGGGATTTTTACCTAACACCCGGAGGTCCACTTGAAAGAGAAGAAATCAGATAGTTACTACGTCGATATACCCGCTGGGGTCAGCAAAGAAAAACTGATGCCGCTGGTTGAGCGCGCGGCTGAATCAGCGGGCCTTTATATTTCTCATATCGGGAAGTATCTGGCGCACAAACATCCAGGCTCGGTGCACTGGCACTTTAAACGGGACAGTCAGGAGCGTGGCATTCTGGATGCGACATTCTTCGATGTTGAATCCTTGTTCTGGCTCATGATCGCCCATCGCAATCCCCAATGGGTGAAAGACAAGGTGCCAGTCCTGATCAGGGCGCTGGAAAGAGAGTTCATCGGAATTGGCAGCGGATGATGAAATACAACCTGGAGCAGGAAGCGGCAAGTCTGAAGGAGTTTTGGTCGCCCAGGGTTCTGGGAAGAATTAACGACCAGTTCATTAAAGTAGCTAAGCTAAAAGGTGATTTGGCGTGGCATAAGCATGATGACGAAGATGAACTCTTCATGATTCTCTCCGGTTCGCTTCGAATTGAGTATGAGACACATAGTGTGGATCTGGACAAAGGCGATTTTCATATCGTTCCCAGAAATACAATGCATAATCCGGTCTGCACCGAGGAGTGTCTGATTGCCCTGATTGAACCGGCATCTACAAAACATACAGGTGATGTCGTGATTGATAAGACGAAATCAATAACGGAACAACTCATTCAACTCGATAAATAGAACGTTCAGGACGCTGATCATGTCTCCCGACTGGCCACAACGCGGATGAAACAGCTTACTCAATGGCCAACAGAGAGGCTGGTCTGGTCTTAGCCAATCGGTCTGCGTGAGAAAGTGTTGAAAACGCATAACGTGGAATCGAAACGGGCGAACCAATCTGTGGCAAGCGCCGGGCTTGCTGACCTGACTTCGGAGTCTGCGGCACTATGATCTATCGAATGCGGATCTACAAAGCGAACGTTGCAGCGGTTGATGCATTCAATGAGTTCTTCAACAGCTACCTGCTTCCGGTACAGCTGCGAGCCGGAGCGAGATTGATTGGTCGCTGGCAAACTGAAGATTGTCGAATTGTAGCAATCTGGGAATATGATACCGTTGAGGCTTATCAGTCTATCCAGGCGATGGTTCAATCTGATCCGGAATCTGAGCAAGCCCAGGTCCATCGAAGAACGCTACCGGACTTCTTTGTAGAGCGTGAAGAGGTGTTTATGACAGATACGGTCGCAAAGTGAGCCCGGTGAGGAGCGAAAGTGCGCGGTCATTTTTTGCGGACAAACTTCAGCAGGACCACAGTTAAATGAAAGTCCCCGACTACAGGCAGGCGCTGATTGACAAGGCTGAATTGCCGGTCGAGCAGTGTGAGATTGTGACCAGGTTTGCAAGAACCGCCTATTTGTTGGCGGGAACCGGTCAACCGATACTCTGCCTCCACGGTGCAGGGGCTGGAGCCGTCACCTGGTATCCTTCAATTGATGCTATTGCCAAATGTTTCCAACTGATCGCACCAGATATCGTTGGTTATGGAGAATCCGAAAAACCTGATGCTCCTTATGACCGGCCCTATTTTTCCGCCTGGTTAAAGGATTTTCTGGATTCACTGGGTGTAGATCAGGTACATCTCGTAGGATTGTCCCAGGGTGGTGCCATTGCACTGCAATTTGCACTGGAGAATCCTCACAGGGTCGGCAAGCTTGTTCTGGTTGATTCCGGTGGATTGGGCGGGCAACCTTCCTTCTGGCCGATGGCGGCAATGATCTGGATGAACAGCTTCCCATCCGTTGCGGCTAATCGGTTCAATTCGCGGTATCTGCTGTGCGATCCCAAAAAAAGGGATACAAACCATGGGTATTATTCCATCGAGGTCCTCAGGAAGCCTGGTGGTAAAAAGCCATTTACCCAGGGCAGGGGCGCAGCAGTATCCGCCATCACTGATGAAGCGCTGGGCCAGATCGGAAACGAGACGCTCGTTATCTGGGGAGAAGAGGATCAGTTATTTTCTGTTGCCCACGCGGAGGCTGCGGTTCAAAAGATGCCAAATGCGAGGCTCCTTCGGATCAAGGATGCCGGACATTTACCACTGATGGATCAGCCGGAAATTTTCAACCAGAGTATTATCAATTTCTTGAACACCGGAGAGGATACCTGACATGTGGTCGACAAAACCTGGATCAGGTCGTCGAATCACATGGCCTGAACGGAGTCGCTGCCATGGACATGTCTGAGTCAGTCACTGTTGAGGGGCCCTTCCGTGGGATGGGCGATGTCTGCGGTAAAGTGCTTGCTGATCTTCCTGACTGGTTTGGAATTGAGGAAGCCAACAGGAACTATGTGGAGAAGTCCCAATCGCTGCCGACCTTTGTCGCGAGGCAGGGAGAAAACCCGATCGGATTTATGTCGTTGTTGATACATGGGCCGCAGAGCGCTGAGCTGTATGTTCTGGGTGTCATGCGTGACTTTCACAGACGCGGAATTGGTCGGCGATTACTGCGCGCGAGCGAATCCTTTCTGAAAGAACAGGGAGTCAGGTTCGTGCAGGTCAAAACATTGGCTGCGATTGCTGACGATCCCGGCTACGCGAACACGCGGCAATTTTATGAGGCCGAGGGATACGTTACCCTGGAGGTATTTCCTGAACTCTGGGATCCAGGTAATCCCTGTCTGCAAATGATTAAAAGCCTATGACATAGCGACCAGGGCCCGCAGACTTAGTTCGTAGTGACCTGGTGATGTTGTTGCGAACACAACAGTCGCAGGCGCTTGAGTGGCACCTTGAAACACGGCACTCTCTGGATTTCAGGTAGCCAGGCAGCGGAACATCAGGAATAACAAAGCGGTCGTCGACTACATTGTCCAGCCTCGAGGTCACGAGGTTTAGCGGCATCGTCGAATTCAAATACACTTCAGGTACTGATATGACTCTGATATCTACAGCCAGCAAAGTAAGCATCCGCACAATCGAGCCAGTGGACCTGGCTTTGATAGCCCGATTTGAGTACTCCGTTTCGATTGCCGAGCCGCATGGTGATCTGGACCGGTTGCGCACCATGCATGGCGAAAATGGCTTCTGGGCAGAACTACAGGGGGCCGTTGCGGTGGTCGAGCTCGAATCAGGGCGCATGGTTGGGACGTGTCAATACTACCGTTCGGCACCGTGTATTCACGGGCTGGAAATCGGATATTTGATCCACTCACCGGATGATCGCGACAAAGGATATGCAGCCCAGGCGCTGCGGCTACTGTCGGACCATCTATTTTTGAACAGATTAAATCTCTACCGGCATCAGCTCGTCATTGAAGTATGGAATACGGCTTCCTGGAAGGTTGCCGAGCGCTCTGGATTTGTTCGTGAAGGTATTCTTCGAAGCTGTGGCTTCGGCGATGGTGATCCGGCAGATTGTTTTGTTTATTCACGAACCAGAAAGGATTACACACAGGAACTTGGATCTATCAATGGTTCTGCCTCGAACGAGGGTGGACTTTGAAGGGGGCGACGGTCGGCGTTCAAGCATCTGAAGCCCAGACGCAAAATGCGCCCGACACGCCCCTCGATGTACTGCATCTGGACATGCAGACGCTGAAGGATCTTGAAATATTCGAGTCGCAGTCCGGTGGCACAAGTCTCTTCGAATTTTGCAATCTCGCTCGAACACAGGGAGGTGCAAAAAGATTGCGACGGCGCATGGAGCTTCCCTGGTCGAACGCTGCGCGCATACGTGCCACCCAGGAATCTCTGTCGTTCATCCTCAAACATCGGGAAGTCTTTAACAGGCTGCCTTCAGCCTATGCGAGCAGTCGTGTTGAGCTCTATGAACGCGACATACTGCCATTGGTGATTTACAACAATGTGGTCGAGTTCAGCCTTGAAGCTTTCTCGCTGTGGGCGAACCATGACCGTCATTATCTCGGAATCTTGCGGGGAGTTGAGGTTACGTGCGGACTGATCCGGGCGTTGCGGCGTTTCGTTGCTCAGGCTGAACTTGATGAGTCAGTTGGCGAACTGGCTCCGTATATTGAAGAAATGCACGTTCTGCTGGCACACCCGGGGATTTCCCTGGTTCCTGAACAAAAGACAAGAAGGTGGGCGTGGAGGAAACTTCGTCTTGACCAGGTTTTCCGCTTGCATGAGAAGGCAACGATTGCACGGATACTTGAGCTTATTTATGAAACTGACGCGCTTGTGGCGATGGCAGATGTCACCAGCAGTAACGGATTCGTGCTCCCGGACATTGAGGAGGGTCCAATGCGCGTCCGCGCCAAAGGGCTGGTGCACCCGTTTGTGCAAGACGCTGTGTCTAATCCTGTCGATCTGGATCAGTTACGGCGAGTACTCTTTCTAACCGGGCCAAACATGGCGGGCAAAACGACGTACCTGCGTGCCTTTGCCACAGCACTTTACCTGGCGCACCTTGGTATGGGTGTGCCTGCCGGTCGCTTTTCGTTTGTTGCTGCAGAACAGCTATTTAGTTCCATTTCCCTCAATGACGACCTGAGCAGTGGCGTAAGCTACTTTCGTGCCGAAGCGCTGCGTGTCAAGGCGGTCGCCGAGGCCATGGCGAGCGGCTATCGTGTGGTCGCAGTGATGGACGAGCCCTTTAAGGGGACCAATGTAAAAGACGCGTTCGACGCCTCGCTCGCAATCCTTGAGCGATTTGCAACGCGTGAAGATTGCCTGTTCATGTTTTCCTCGCATCTGATCGAGTTGAGTGAGAAGTTAAAAAACAGCCACCAGATCGACTGCTGTTATTTTGAGGCGGAAGAGGGTGAAGGCCGTCTTCGTTTTGACTACCTTCTGCGTCCCGGGGTTTCCAGCCAGCGGCTGGGGATGCGGGTGCTGCATGAGGAAGGTGTGTTTGAACTGTTAGACCGGTACCCATTGCGCGAGTGAGACGGTTTCTCACGGTCAGGCTCCGGCGATGTCAGGGTTTGTACTGTCGAGTCAAGCTGGTCCTCCGCAGGATCAATCGAAGATAAACTTCAGGATGCCGCAAAGCCGCTAATGAGGCTGAAACTTTAAGAGGTGAAACATGATTTTCGACCATCAACATAAAGTCAGATTCCCGGTCATCAGCCCGGTCGGATTCTGGATATGAAGACCAGGAAAGATCTTATTCAGGAATACAAGCGCACCGCCCGGGAGATGGGAGTCTACCGAATCCGTAACACTATCAACGGCAAAAGTTACGTTGCCGCAAGCAGGGATATACGGGCGCGTTTTAACCGACATCGGATGGATCTGAAGACCAAAACCGAAAGTGTTAAATCATTGCTTTTGGAGTGGTTAGAATTTGGGGAAGCAGCATTTGAATTTGAAATTGTCGATACTTTGGAGCCGCTTGAGCAGCCGGATTATGATCCCGGTGAGGACCTCAAAGTCCTCGAGTCAATGTGGCTTGACAAATTGCACCCTTTTGAACCGGATGGATATAATCGCGCAAAGAAAGTGCGTTTATGAACCGAAGTAGCCCTGCGATCTGTTAGTTGAGCCGTGAACTGCGGTCAGACGCAGGCTGTTAATCGATTGTTATGTAAGGAGGGCTGCTGCATGAATCCTGCAGAACTTGTCAGCCTCGCAGGTAACGCCCATCTCGATGAAGACCAGCGTCTTCGACTGGCGTTTGGAATGTGGTGCGTAGAACGAGTGGAACACCTGCTGACAGATGAGAGGGTAATGGCCTGTCTCATGATCGGCAGACAATTCCTTGCGGGAACGAGCAACCAGAAGTCACTCGAGTCTGCCGCCCGTGCTGCGGCGAGCTATGCGACACAACATTCGGGGTCCAATTCTCTGGATGGCGCCGGAAACGCTGCGGTTTCAACCAGCCACGCGGTTGCAGCCGCGTTGGCCGGGAACGCACTGAGTGCGGCGGAGTATGCCGCTTATGCCAGGGTTTACTCCTACGCAAGTTATGCGGTAACAGATATTGAAAACTACTCGGAAGAACACGCCTGGCAGGTTGCAAAGTTTAAAGAACTGGCATTTGGAAAGGAACGTAAAGAAGGAGTGTAATGATGATCATTAGACCAGGCGAACCGATGATTCATCGCGGAGATGATTCGTATGAACTCGGAGCCTTCGAAACAGTTCATTTTTCTGACGCGGGTGGACTGACGCAATTCGGTGCATATATTGAAACTCTGCAGCCTGGCTCGCGCTCCTCCGAGCGGCACTGGCACAAACACGAAGACGAATTTCTTTACCTTATTTCAGGGGAGGCGCGGGTGCTCGAAAATGATGGTGAGCATGTTCTGAAAGCCGGGGATGCTGCCTGCTGGCCGGCCGGGATTGAAAATGCACATTGCGTTGTCAATCAAACAAACACCCCCTGCACCTATGTGATCGTTGGGACACGGCCAACTCACGACGTCTGCTACTATCCGGATGCGAAACGCGCACTACATACTGAAGGTGAGACCTGGCGGATGGTTGCGGACGATGGAACCTTGATTAAGGAAGGAAAAACGAAGTAGTGCAGATTAGTCAGGGTTCGGAAAACGCGCCGAGACCGAGTCTGCCGCCAACGATACGTGGGTACGCTCGATAATGTCGGTCAGAATTGAGCGGGTCTCGGATAAGTTTTCGGATTGGGGTGGACTGCTTCAGTTGTTACACGCTGCCTTTGCTTCTCAGGAGGACCGAATTGATCCGCCGTCGTCGCTGCACAGGCTCGATCCCGAACTGATCGCTGAAAAAGCAGCGCAGGAGCAATTATTCTTAGCGATTGACCGAGATACCCTGCTCGGCTGCGTGTTCGTCAAGATGATGCCTGCGGCGATGTATGTCGGAAAGCTTGCAGTCTCTCCGGAACATCAGGGCCAGGGCATAGGCCGCCGGTTGATGCAAATGGTGGAGGACTTCGCCTGCCTGAATGGACGATCCCGCCTTGAACTTGAAACCAGAATCGAACTGACCGAGAACCATGAGACCTTCGCGGCACTGGGATATGTCAAGGTTGCTGAACATGCCCATGAAGGATATGGCCGGACTACCTTCATTACCATGCGCAAGATCCTGAAGTAGCCCTTCTTAAATCGACCCTTGCTCAGGTGTTTGTCCGGAGGACACTACGACTGGCACTAAAATAATTGCTATGCCTGCGCCAGGGTAGTATCAATAACTTCTGGCTGCAGGGTGAGTTCAAATTGTCGGACCGCGTCGCTTTTTAGGTCGCTACCCATCGCGGATGCGACGAGACAGCATGTGAGAAATACACAGGGAGCAGGCGATGTTAGATATCTTTCATACGCTATCCGAGGTATCGGTGGCACGCAAATGAATACACCGGGGAGCGCAGGATTTATCTCAGGTTTCGGGAACTCCCTCGACAATCATGATGTTTGTTGTCTGATGTGCGAACGCGATGTCAGGCAGTAAGAAACTGCCTGGCAGCGCAAAGAATGACCAGGTTCGTATTGGCTCGATTGTCATTCGTTGTTATGAGTATGATCGCATGGTCACCTTCTGGCAGGCAGCGCTTCAGTATGAGGTAAAACATGCTGACCCTGCCGGAGGTTTTGTTATTCTCGCTGATCCGACGGGAGGCGGTTCGAATGTATCGCTGGATAAGTCGCCGGAACCACGAACCGGCAGGCGTAGCTGGGTGCATCTGGACCTATACACAAAACGGCAGTCGCAGGAGGTCGCGCGACTGGTGAATCTGGGTGCAAGACGATATCCATGGAAGTACAACGCAGGTGCGGATTACGTGGT
The DNA here is from genome assembly GCA_021773555.1 of Gammaproteobacteria bacterium. Classification (GTDB taxonomy): domain Bacteria; phylum Pseudomonadota; class Gammaproteobacteria; order Pseudomonadales; family Azotimanducaceae. Next base: position 26,129 of record JAJFKA010000052.1, on the reverse strand, counting down.
GCTTGAAGATCCCGATGGAAATCTGTTTTGTGTCGTTGAACAGGGCACCGAGGATTAACTGTAGCGGAGGATAAATGATTGCTGGTAGCTGTCATTGTGGAAAGGTGGAGTTTCAGATATCGAAGGAACCGCAGTGGCTGGTAAGCTGTAACTGTTCGATTTGTCGTCGCGTGGGGGCACTGTGGGCGCATCTGCCGGCCGATCAGGTTTCTGTAGTCGCGCCGAAAAATGGGACAATCGAATATATTCAAGGTGACCGAATGCTGGCGATCCACTCGTGCATCAATTGTGGGTGTACTACACACTGGACCAGTCTTTCCTCAGAGCCAGCGGCAACAATGGCGGTAAATTTCCACATGTGCGATCAAGCCGACATTGCGAAGTTTCGAGTGAGAAGATTTGATGGCGCGGATTCCTGGCGCTTTCTTGATGGTGAGTCTTCAGAAGTTTAATCAACCGGATGGGAATCCACTTATGGTAGTAGTAGCGTGGTTGTTTGTCAGCGGAACCGCGATTGCGGTTCTTTTTCAGCTGGCACTGGTACTCGGAGCACCCTTTGGGCATCTTTCCATGGGTGGCCGCTACCCGGGTAAATTACCTTTACGGATGCGCGTCGCGGTACTCCTTCAGTCGGGTGTGCTGATCTTCCTGGCCGCGGTTGTTTTGTCAAAAGCAGGTGTTGCCTGGCAGGAGTTCTATGAGCTATCCGAGACTGCCATCTGGTTTGTGGTGGGGATTTATACCTTGTCCCTGATTATGAATATTGCGACACCGAGCAAATGGGAACGCATTATCTGGGCGCCCGTTGCGCTCCTGTTGTTTGTCTGCAGCATTCTGGTTGCGCTTCAGTGAATACCTATATCATGCTTTTTAGAGGGATCAATGTTGGCGGAAAAAATATCCTGCCAATGAAAGAACTGGTGTCCGTCCTGGAAGCCTGTGGATGTATCAATGCAAAAACCTATATTCAGAGTGGGAATGTAGTATTTCAGGCTGAGCAGAAGTCACTGGGCTCTGTGATTGCAGCCGTCAGGTCCGGCATTCTCGAGTTGAAGGGCTTCGCGCCGACGTTGCTGACGCTTGAATCATCGATCTATGAGGGGATTATCGGACGGGTCCCGTTTGAGGTTTCAGATGGCAAAACCCTGCACTGCTGTTTTCTGGAGACCGAACCTGCGAATCCTGATATGGCACGAATCGATGCGCTTCGGGATGGCAGTGAAAAATACGCGCTTATCCGTGATGCCTTTTATCTGCTGGCACCTGATGGCATCGGGCGATCAAAGCTTGCCGCCAATGTGGAGCGATGCCTGGGTACGGCAGCGACGGCGCGAAACTGGAATACCGTCAGCCGGTTGCAGGCAATGGCACAGGCCGCGATGAACTAATCGACAGGACAAACAAATCCAGCCTTAGCTGGACCAGTCAAAAAATTAGAGAGTAACTGACGAATATCATGAAGGCTTACCTGGTACTTGATCTTACCGTCCACGATCTCTCGGGATTCCTGGAATATGCGCAGAAAATACCGGCATTTATAGCGCAGCATGGTGGGCGATACATTGTGAAAGGCGAGGTACCGGCAGTGATGGAGGGTGATTGGACACCGGAACGTGTAGTGATCATCGAATTTCCCTCCAATGGCGACGCCAGGGCATTTCTCGCCGACCCCTCAGCGCAGACACTGTTCGGTCTCCGACAGGCAACGACCACCAGTAAGCTGTTGTTGGTCGATGGTTGCGAGTAAAGACTGGCAATTTTTTTTAGGATGTTTGCCAGATACCAGGCTCCGGTTGTACTGCGAATCCATGTCTGGGATGATTCCGAAATGCAGGCGGACAAAGGCTTAAGCGATGACAAAGATTGAGACAGTTCAGGGCGTGTTTCCGTTGCTCTGGACTAACGATGTGGATGGTATTGCTGACTGGGCGATCATTGCGCTGGGGTTGACAGAATCCTGGCGAGCGGCTGACGATAATGGTAAGGCGGAGCACGCTGAATTGTTGTGGCCTGGCGGTCTGGTATCCATCAATCTCAAGCGAGATTCAATGCCTGATACCGGACCTTCTGGAATAGGTTTGTGTCTTGAAGACTCAGCGGCCGTCGATGCCGTATACGCCAGGGCCCAGGCTTCCGGTGCGAATATTACACCGGGGCCGGAAAAAACCATGGTTGCCTACAGTTTCACGGCAACCGATGCAGATGGAAACCAGTGGTGGGTTCATGCAGAGACCGGTTTTCTCGATAAGCTCAGATCCTGAGTCCTGCATGCCGAACCGTACGCACGCCCATGGGGTCTGACTGACTGATTCCGGGGAAGATTTTTTATCACTACTACGCGCATCACGCCTGGTCAGGATGTTGCGAACCTAACATGCAGGGATAAGCAATGGTTACGGGTGAATGTTTTTGTGGCTCGGTTAAGTATCAAATCACGGGTAAATTGAAGGATGCAAGGTCCTGTCACTGCTCTCGATGCCGGAAAGCTTTCAGTTCACAGGCGTCAGCCTATGCACTTGTCGATGGTGACTTTGCGTGGCTATTGGGAGAGGAACGACTCACGTCTTATGTGGGTGAACATGGTTTCGGGCTGCGTTTTTGCCAGGTGTGCGGTTCTACGCTGGTAGGCATCCATGACGGGCAGGTCCACGGAATTACCCTGGGTTGTTTGAATGATGATCCGGAGATTGAAATTGGCAGGCATATATTTGTTGGCTCGAAGGCAGCCTGGGAGGTGATCCCGGAGGGCGTTGTACAATTTGATGAAGGTGATGGAGCGACTAATTGAACGAGCTAACATCAGCAAGTTCACGCCTTGCGAAAGAACGCGGGCTGTTTTTAAGCAGCGTCGATGACGCTCTGGATGTTATTGGAAATGGGGCGGGCGGCTGTATATTTACGCCTGCTGAACTATCGGCTGACTTTTTTGATCTGAACAATCGCGTGGCGGGGGAAGTTTTTCAGAAGTTTGTGAACTATGGTTGCCGCGTGGCCTTTGTTATTCCTGAAAATCATGAACTGGGTGAAAGAGTTACCGAGTTGATTCGTGAGCATCGAGCGCATCCCATCATTCGGTTTTTCACTTCAGCTAGTCTTGCAGACGACTGGCTGGCAAGCACCGATTGACGGCGCCGTGCTAGTCAGTGAAGTTCCCTGCCGTCGAGCCATGTGCTGCGTTCATTTGCTCCCAGTCGGATGGCCAGATGCAGCCGAGCAGTCGGCTGTCATCGGCAACGGTTGAGTCGATAAACGCTGCAATGCCGAAATTTGGATCCTTGGACGTGTTGATACCGAGTAGACGATCCCCCGCGGCGTCTTTCATTGAATCGAGACAGGAACTGTGGGTCACCAGAATCGTGTTATCGGCGGGATGCAGCGAAGAGATGAATTGTGGGAATGTATCCGCGCAGGGCTTTTGCAGCGCTGTGGAAACGCTCGACTTGCCGAAGGCGAGTAAGGCGGTATCGCGGGTGCGGTCAAGGTAACTGTGGTAAGCCACAAAACTATTCCCAAGAGCATCGCTGATGCCCTCGCCAATACTTCTGGCCTCTTGCCTGCCGAGTTCGGTCAGGTGCTCGTTTCCGTTAGTGCAGTCTGGTAGATCCTTGTCGCATTTACTGGCGTGTCGAATGACGGCGACTGCCTGGCCTCGTTGCCAGACTTCTTTTAGCTTACGCAACGCCGCAGGATGGTCGATCAGGCGCAGGCAATCGTCACGTGCGCGATATTCAATGACTGCGAAAGTGCTAAGGACTCCCAGCACTAGTATAGTGGCCATTGCCGCCAGAACGTGATGAAAGCGATTTTTAGCAGTTCGGGTAGGATCGTTTTCCATTAGGCGCTGATGATCAAAAGCTGTTCCTGGGATTAAGCGTGCAGTCCGGGATTTGGGCCGTCGCCGCTGATAAAGTGGCTGACCTCGACGGCTTCGGCCTGCAGACTCAACCGAAAGACAATGTCGTTCCCCTGGTGGAAACCGAGGGTTTGCTGCTCACTGAGTTTGAGTAATTGGGCGACCATGATTTTCCCGATCATACCGTGTGAGACGATCGCGATGTTTCTTTCCGGGCGCGACACAATTTCTGCCAGGAAAGGTGTGGAACGGACAATCATATCGGGGAAATTTTCGCAGTTAGGACCTCGGTAGTGGAACCGATCATCCTGCCACGCTTGCCATTCCAGCGGCCATTTCTCCATAACCTCATCGTAGAGGTAACCGCTCCAGTCGCCGCAATCCCATTCCATTAAGCGGTCATCCTGATTGACCGTCAGGTTGAGGTGTTGATTGATAATTTCAGCGGTTTGCATGGTACGGTCCAGCGGTGAGGCGAACAGCGCTTCAATTTTCTGGCTTGCCAGAAACTGCCCATTGATGGCGGCTTGTTCGCGACCCAGGGCGTTCAGGTCCGAATTCCATTGCCCCTGGACACGTCGGGCTGCGTTCCATTCGGTTTCACCATGTCGGACGAAAAATAATTGTTGCACGTGATCCTGATCCACGAAAAAAGCTACTCTTGCTGATTGTTTCCACAAGATCAAGACATGTTGGACAGACCCTGGCATTTTTTTAGGAAATCGGCTGACTCGACAGGTTCTCCCGGCGAAAACGTATAAACTAACCTGAATCGAGTGTCTGGATTTTGACGAGTCAATGAACCGCGTTTTGTACACAAACATTTTACTGATTGCTGGCTTTGTATGCCTGGCAGGATGTGCGAGCCAGGAAAAGCAATTACCCGTGGGCGACGCGAAGATGGTAGATTTCGGCGGTTCCTGGGAACTCGATTATGAATTGAGCGAACATCCCAATGACAAGCTTCGCTGGTTGTATGAGGTCACACGTAGTCGACTCGAACAACAAGCCGCCCGTCGGGATGCGGCTGTCTCGGGTCCATCGGGTCTGATTAATGCGCAGGCGATGAATTCCCTGCAAGGTGTGATTGGCCTGGGTAAGCTTGCCGAGATGATCTCGCAGGCGACAGTGCTCAAGATTGATCAGTCCCGCGACGACATCACGGTGCATCGAGAGAATGACTTTGCGCTGACCTGTGATTTTCAGAAAATAAAGCAATCGGCCAGCAGTCTCGGTGTTGAAGCCTGCGGGTGGCAGGAAGATCAACTGGTATTCCAGGTGGTCTTGCCGGAAGGCCTGATTGTCAACCATCGTTTGGTGCTCGCTGGAAATGGCAGGCGCCTGAATGTGGCGACCACAGTGATATCAAACAAGATCGCGCAGCCATTTACTCTCAATCGTGTGTATATGCCGTTTGAACCGGGCAAAGGTGAGTACAACTGTGAGTACACTCTGGAGCATAAAAAGACCTGCCGGTTGGGTGGATCCGAGGATTGATGAAAATCCGTCGGCCGTTTCTGATCATTTCATGCTGCTGGCTGATACTCGCTGGATGTCAATCGAGTCGCCCTGAAGCTGAGGTGATCAGACCGCAAAATGTGAAACTGATAAGCGCGACCACGCCCGTCGAACCGGCGCTGAATGTGAGTGTGCTGACTTTTGACGCGGGTGCCGAAAGCAGAAGTGTCCGGCAGGTGTTCACGCCGGTACGAAGCGCCGAAGCTCTTTATCTGCCTTACGTCCTGAAGGAAACCCTGCTGGATTCCGGTCACTGGGGCGCCGTGCGTGTGGTGCCGAGGCTGGACCCCACTGCCGAACTGTTGGTTTCCGCTGAAATTCTCGTTTCCGACGGGGTTGCGCTGTCCTTAGCGGTGCATGTATGGGACAGCGCCGGAAATGTGTGGATCGACCGGACGTATCAGGACTGGGCGATGGATCACGGCTATGGATTTGATGCGGACAATCCGGTTGAGCCGTTTCAGGATCTGTTTAATGAGCTGGCCAACGATATTTACCTGGAGAGCATGAAACGATCAGAGCGAGACCTGGCGGTTTTGTTGGATACCTCGATGCTGCGCTACGCCCTGGCGCTTTCACCACAGGCGTTTACCGGGTATCTGTCTACCAACGAAGCGGGGATCGTGGAAATGTCCTCACTACCCGCGAGAAATGATCCACTCTATGCCAGGGTGAAGAAGATTCGCGAAAGTGAATATGCGTTTATCGATACCATCGATGCGCAATACCAGCATTTTTACCACAAAATGCAACGGGTCTATTCCTATTGGCGGCGCTACAGTTATGAATTAACTACTTACAACGACAAGATTGAGCGCAAAGGCGCGACTCGTTCCACTGAAGGCAGCTGGGCTGCTATGGCAGACGTCTACAGGACCTATAAAGAATCGAAGCTCAATGAGGATGAATTACGCGAACTGGCCGGTTCGTTTGATTCGGAAATAACGCCCACGGTCACAGAGCTTGAAGGTACGGTGATTAATCTGGATGGATCACTCGTGTCACAATATGAAACATGGCGCAGTTTACTGCGAAAAATTTATGCTGCCGAGCGCGGTTCCTGACACGGTCTAACGCCCCAGTGCGAATGGCTTCTTCAGTCCCGCACGGGCTGCTGACAACACTTCCTGACTGGCGAATTCTGCATGTTTTTCTATGAGCAGCTGGTAGCCTTGCCTGGCCGCATCGCGATCATTAAGGCTATCTGCCAGTTGTGCGCTGGTCAGGGCAAACCATGAGCGGGCCCAGGTAGGAAATGTTTGCAACGCGAGATCGGCGTTGATCTCATCGAACAGGCTGACGGCCTGTTCCAGATTCTTTTGTTCCATGTGAGACCTGATGATCCACAGCCGGGCGAGATCTATGTCCTGCTGGGACCGTTCAAACTGAACGGCGGAGTCGATGAACTGATCAGCAGCGATCCTTGCCTGCGCGACGAGGCCGCGATCTATCAACAGTGAGATATAACGAAGGTTAAAACGGGGATTCTCAGGATAGCGGGATACAAGGTCGCTCAAGTGCGATGTCGCGAGTTCCTGGTTGAGCTCCGTGCCATTGCTGAGCAGGTCCACATACAGATACTTTGCAACGTCCTTAAAATATTCGCCGTGTTCTGAGGCATCATCAATGTAAGGCAGGCTTTTATCCGAGTCGCCGGTTGGGATGAACCACAGGTATCGGCTGAAGGCTTTCACGAAGGGGGGAAGGTTATCTGCGAAGTAGTAAGCGATACCGAGATGCATTTTGGCGTCGATGAGATCTGGATTAAGGTTAAGCGCCTGCTCCAGCCGGGAAATCGTGCTGGACCCGTTGGTGCCGGCTCGATAGTAATTACCCCGCAATGCATTCAGGTACGTCAGGGAAAAGTGTGCCTGGCCGCAGTGATAATAGCCCAGGTAATTCTCGGGCTGCTCGCTGATCTGCCTGATACAGATGGCTAGCAGCGTTTGTGCATCCTCCAGAATCAGCTCGTCGTATTGGGTGTCGCGTCCGTCCCAGGTCAGTTTCGTTACGAGCGTGTTCAGGCTGAAGGTATAGCCGATCCCGGAATCTGGAGTGAGCGCCTTGAGCTCACGGCCGATACGATCCGCGCCTGCGTGATCACCGCGCAGGCGAAAGTCGGTACCCTGATGTTTCAATTCAGAAATTTTCTCGCTGATATCAGCAGCTGCTGCGCTAACGACAAGACTTAGCTGTAAGCACAGTGCAGCGATAAGCGCTATTTTCGTGCCCATCCCGCCTCGTAATTCGCACTCATGCCGGGTCCCTTCACGCGAAGGTGTTTGATCAGCCACGCATCACCCACTTTCTCATAGTCCTCGAAGTATCGGGCGGCCTGCCACATGGCCTGATTGTCTTTGATAAATGTAAAAGGGCCGAAGAAATACCAGACTGCGGTTGCCGTGTTGCCGGTAATCTCGATGATCGGATTCTGCACCATGTGCTGCGAGTAACTGATGGATTTCTGGAATCCCTGGAACAACGCCCGAATCTGCTCGTGCCCCTCGGCTTTCCCGATCCCCCTGCCTTCCCAGATGGCGTCTTCGGTAAACACGCTGGTGATACGTTCGGGATCATGATCGTCATCGCAGATCGTGCAATATTGTGCTTTGAGTTGTTTGATAGCCTCGATGTCCTCGAGTCGGGTGATTCGCGCTTCAAGCGTGGTGGTGTCCATTGCCTATCCTCGGGATGCGTCAGGAGTGGACATTAGTTCATCCAGGGACAATCTTCCAACCCAGTTTTTGTACTCCATAATGTCGGCGGGCAGAATAATCTTGCTGGTCTCAATACCCTTCAATGCATCTATATAGCGGTCATTGAGTTGTAGTTTCAGAGCGTCGGTACCGCCTGGCGCCATGACCACCTGGGCGATTTTCTCAATGGACACTGCTGTCGCGGTAGCGATAGCAGTAATTTCCTGAGCGTGTCCCTGGGCTTCGTTGATGCGTCGCTGCATCTCCCCTTCGGATCGATTGATAAGTTCCCGTTTCAGACCTTCGGATCGATTGATCCTGCTTTGCTTATCCCCTTCGCTGGCAGCGAGGATAGCCCGACGCTCGCGCTCGGCATTGACCTGCTTCTCCATCGCGTTTCTGACGGTGTTTGGCGGTGTAATGTTTTTTATTTCGTAGCGGTGTACTCGAATACCCCAGGATTCACCAGCGGCGTCAAGCACTTCGACGACCTTGGCGCTGATGACGTCCCGTTCCTCAAACGTCCGATCAAGGTCAAGCGTGCCGATAACAGAACGTGTGGTGGTCTGGGCCAGTTGTACGGCCGCATAGCGATAGTCGACGATGCCATAACTTGCTTTGACCGGGTCTACGATGGACATGTAGATCACACCATCCACAGTGACCTTCACTTCATCGCCGGTAAAACAGTCCTGTGGTGGCACGTCAATCGCCTCTTCACGAAGATCCTGTTGAAACGTTACCTTATCGATGAATGGAATCAGTGCGTGAAAGCCAGCTTCAAGGGTTCGATCATAGCGACCCAGACGTTCCACGATGTGACAGGTCTGGGTTGAAACCAGGCGAATGGACTGAAAAAACTTGAATATGAGTACGAGGAATATCAATCCCCAGGTCGCGACAACAAAGATTTCCATCATGATGGGCCCCCTCCTTTAGTCGTTTGTGCGACCTGTTCAATACCGGCAAACAATCCTTCCATCTTTGCAAGCTCTGCTGGCACGACGCTGATGTCTGCGAGTTTCATGATGCCAGTGATTCGATTGACGTAGGATTCCAGCAACTGCAGGTTCATGGCCTGTTTTCCCCCGGGCTTGTCAATGGCACCGGCCACGAGTCGAGTGCCCTCGGCGGTGGCCGTGGCAATGATTGAAATTTCCTCGGCGCGGCCTGTGGCTTCATTGATTCGTCGTTCCCGTTCCCCTTCGGACAGATTAATGGCTTCCTGTCGTTGCCCTTCGGAAAGCATGATCGTTGAATCACGTTCAGCATTGGCGAGCGTGATTTCTGCGCGCTTCTGGCGCTCCGCTTCCATAAGTTTTTCGAGCGTATCAATGACATTGGATGAAGGCGTGATATTCATGACCTCGTAGCGCATAACCTTGATGCCCCAGGGTTCCGAGGCCCTGTCGATCTCTCTGACGATGGTGGTGTTCAGTGCATCTCGTTCCGAAAATGTTTGTCCCAGGCTGAGTTTGCCGACCTCGGAGCGAACCGTGGTTTGCGCAAGATTCACGGCGGCAACCAGGTAATTTTCAATGCCGTAGCTTGCCTTGTAGGCATCCATGACTTTGATGTACAGCAGACCGTCCACATCAATCTGAATATTGTCTCGTGAGATGCAGCTCTGGTGTGGAATGTTCAGACACTGTTCGCGGGTCTCATGGCGGTAGGCGACACGATCGAAAAAAGGAATCAGGAAGTGAAAACCGGGTTCGAGTACGGTGCGGAACTTACCGAGGCGTTCAATCACACAGCGCTCTCGCATGGGTACCACAAGGATGACGTTGTAGAGGATGAAAAGTCCGACGAGAAATGTGCTGGTGAAATAAAACAAGGGGAACTCCTTTTGGTATGCGAACAGCTAAGATTGCTGTTCTGTAGATCTTTCCACGATGTAACTCAGATTGACCTGACTCACAATGGTTGCGCTGCTACCGGCGGTAATTTCGGAACCATCACCAAGGGCAGGCCATTCGGTATCCCGAAACAGAATTCTGCCAGGGGAGTCGCCAGGACCGATGGTTTCAATGACGGTTGCCTGTTTGCCGACGACATCGACCAGCTCGAAGGTGTTGGCGATGCTTGAGTCTCCTTCTGCAAATTTCATAAAAAAAGCGCGTAATGTAAGGATGAGCAGCAGGGAGGAGATAAAAAACAAGGTGAATGCGGTGGTCCAGCTGGTCACGAGTCCGAGCCACAGGCTGAGCGCCACGACCAGGCAGCCACCACCGAGAAATATGACGACGCCCCCGGGTAGCAGGAATTCCGCACCGATAAGTATGCAGGCTGCGATCAGCCAGTAGGTCGGGTCAATGAAAATGTCCATAGGGCGATTTGAACTCTTATTGACATATTATGTCAATTTCTTTTTATATGCCGTAAGCACAAGGCTATGCGAGCGCAATCCCGCTTAGAAGACCAGTGTAAAGCAAACCCCGGCATCCGGGTTGTTGTTAAACGAAATGGTGCCTTTATGAGCGAGCATGACCTGACGAGACAGGGCCAGACCAACGCCGCTCCCTTCCCGCCGCGTCGTGTAGAAAGGTACGAACACCCTGGACGCAATTTCGTCTTCGATTCCCGGACCATTATCGGATATATCCAGCGCAACCCTGCCTCGCTGGTTGAGCCGCGCCGAGAGTCGGACCTGGCCGTCAGGCACATCCTTGAGCGCATGCATACAATTTTGGAGCAGATTAATTAACACCTGTTCGATCATCTGTCGGTCGGCAAAAACATCCAACCCGGTCGGTGAGACGTTTGTCTGCAGAGAAATTCCCTTTGCAGCCCAGTCCAGAGTCGCGATTCTGCTCACTTCCAGGAACAGGTCGGTCACTGCGAACCGTTGTTTCTCCGGCGCGGGTAACCTGGATAGCTGACGATAGCTTGAAACAAAATTCATCAGAGCATCGGAACGACGAGCGACTGTATTGACCGCGTCTTTTGCGTCCTTAAGCTCTTCGACGATATCGGTTTTGTCGGCAATTTTAAGGCTGACATCATCGACCAGGTCGACAGCCGTTTTGGCCAGCGAAGCCACCGGAGTGATTGAATTCATTATTTCGTGAGTGAGTACACGGACGAGATCCTGCCAGGCGCTGAGTTGCACACCGTCTAACTCACTCTGGATGTTCTGCAGGCTGATTAACCGTTCGGTATGCGTGGCAATGGTGATTTCACTGGCTGAAATAGTGAGTTGCTGACTGATGTCGTCCAGCTGAAAGGTGACCAGACGACTTTCTCCTGGTTGCAGTGAACCAACCTGTCGCGACAGATCGGCACCAAATTGGTTGAGATGAGCCAGCCGCGTCACCTCGGTGATACCGAAGAGCCGACGCGCCGAGTTATTCCAGAGTGTTATGCGACCGTCGCTGAGAACCGATATTAAAGGCACCGGTACATGCTCCAGCAAAGCCTTCAAATGACGCAGTTCCGCTTCCTGATTTTTTCTGTCCTCGCGAAAACGATCCAGGATATGGGTGAAAGTGCTGCCGAGTTCGCCAAATCCCGCGCCTTGTTCCACAAACTGGAATCGTTGGCCAAAGTCCGCATAACGAACGGCATCCAGAAAACGGGACAGCTCATGGTTAGTCCTGGAAATAAAATGGAATACCTCAGAAGTGAGACCAAGTGTGATCAGGAAAGCGAGTAACGTGGCAGCATGGTATCCCGGCAAAACGAAAAGGTAACCGAGGCCGGCAAGACTGACCATGATGATACTCAGGCGAGCAGCCAGCGATGCGCCAAAGCGACTAAAGCCCATGTTTATCCATGCGTCGGTACAATGCTGCTCGCGTCAGGCCGAGTTCCCGCGCGGCATGGCTTATGTTGTAGCGATTCTGCGTGAGCGCCTGGGCAATGGCGCTGCGCTCCAGCTTATCAAGATTAAGATCTGAACCAGGGTTTGCTGCCTCCGCGCCTGCGTTATGATCCGGACGGGTTGCAGGTTCAATCTGGAAATCTGCCTGTTCAAACATCTCGCCTTCTCCAAGAATCACGGCACGCTCTATTGCGTGACGCAAGGCACGAATGTTACCGGGCCAGTGATATTGCTTCATCGCGGCAAGCGCTGTATCACTGAATGACCGGTTTTCACGACCGTACTTTTTGCAGTAGTGAGCCGCAAAGTGGCGCGCAATTTCCTCAATGTCATCTTTACGTTCGCGGAGCGCAGGCAAGGTAATTTCAACGGTGTTAAGACGGAATAAAAGATCCTGCCGGAAGATTTCGTCATCAGCCAACTGACTCCTCGGCAGATTAGTTGCCGCGATGACACGTACATCGATCGGCAAGGGTTCCGTGGCACCAACCGGCAACACCTGTCGTTGCTCCAGGACCGAAAGCAACTTTGCCTGAAGGTGCAAGGGAAGATTGCCTATTTCGTCGAGAAAAAGCGTACCGCCATTTGCAGCCTCAAATCTGCCAATTCTGTCAGCAACAGCATCCGTGAAGGCACCCTTAATGTGCCCGAACAACTCCGACTCAAACAGGGTTTCCGCAACCGCACCCAGATCCACACTCAAAAATATGTTGTCGCTACGGGTTGATTGCTGATGTATCGCTCGCGCGGCTAGTTCCTTGCCTGTGCCGTTTTCTCCCAACAGTAAAACGTTAGCATCTGTTGGTGCCGTTCGCGCGATGAGGTTCAGGACTGAAGCCATAGCAGGTGATGATCCCAGCATTGGCTGGGCAGCGGCGTTGGCGACTTCCATTAATGCATTGTTGGTCTGCTTCAGTTGTCTGGCTTCGGACCGGCTCATGCTGAGTTTGACGCTGGCAGAGAGCGTGGCAATAACTTTCTCATTTTGCCAGGGCTTGGAGATAAAGTCGGTGGCACCCAGCTTCATTGCCTCAACGGCGACATCGACACCGCCATGGGCAGTGATCAGGACGACCACAGCGTCAGGGTCCTGCTCGAGGATCGTGCGCAGCCAGAAAAATCCCTGGCGGCCACTTGATTCTCCCGGACCAAAATTCATATCCAGAAGAATGGCGGCATACCGGGTTTTGCTCATCAGGTGCGTGATCTGGTTCGCGTCACTGCAGGTATGCACTTCAGTGTAATGACGCTTCAGCAGCAACCTACCGGCGGTCAGGATGTCCTCATCATCATCGACGATGAGAATTGCCCCCTTTACTGATGTGCTGCCTGCTGATGCCATGTAGTGACCGCGCTGGAAGTAAAGATTTTAGATGCCTCCGGTAAGGACACAGAGTCGTTGATACGTTTAACGGACTGTTCGATATCGTACACCTATTGTTCACATTCGAACAGTAGGGGGTGTCGCGATGAGAATAAATTTCTAATTAAAACAAGCATGTACATGGGTGGCACGGCGATTGCAGTTAAAACTCTGGCAGAAATACATAATTAGAGCTTTATGGAAGTTATCAGTCAGACAGGTGGTCAATCCCCCCGGCCCATTTCGATGCGATCAGCGGTTTCCGGTGCCGGAATGGACAGGGCGGTTGTAAAGAAAAAGTTTACCGCCCGTAAAATAGTGCCAATTGTGGGTGCGGGCACTTTGCTGGTGATTTTTGTGTGGTACCTGGCTGATCAGAGCGGTGTCAGGTCTCTGGTAGTGGACAACGCAAGGATCGTGATTTCGCCGGTGATCGAGGGATTGTTCGAGGACTTTATTCCCATCCGAGGCCGGGTGACGCCCAGAAAAACGGTTTACCTGGACGTTATTGAAGGCGGCCAGGTCGATGAGAAATTTGTTGAGGACGGTGCGCTGGTCAGAGCAGGCGAATTGCTCGTTCGTCTGAACAATACCTCCATGCAACTCGACGTGAACCGAAACGAGGCGCTGGTCACGGAACAGTTGAACAATATGCGCACCATAGAACTGCAGTTGGAACAGAACCGCCTGCAACACAAGCGCAACCTTGTGGAAATAGACTACCAGATCAAGCGATTGACCCGACAAGTCCAGCGACTGGAGAATCTCGACACGGCCGGGGTTGCCATCAAGAGCCAACTTGAAGATGCGGCCGATGAGCTTGAGTACTACCAGAATCGTCGCACCGTAACGCTCGAGAGCCAGGCGACTGATGCGCGGATGCAGGAAACACAACTGGCGTTTCTCAAGGACTCTGGCAACCAGTTGGAAATGACGCTCAGCTTTGCTCGTAAAAATCTAGATGCGCTGAATGTACGTGCACCTGTCGATGGGAAGCTGTCCGGCCTGGATGTTGAAGTCGGCCAGAGCATTGCCCGTGGTGGCCGACTTGGTCAGATCGATGATCCGGAGAATTTTAAGTTGCGTGCCAGCATCGACGAGTTTTATCTGAGTCGAGTGGATATTGGCCAGGCTGCTCATTTCGAGAAAGATGGGCAACGCTACGGCATGACAATCTCGAAAATTTACCCCCAGGTAAATAACGGTCAGTTCGAAATCGATTTACTGTTCGATGCCGAAGAACCTGGAGGAATTCGCCGTGGCCAGACCGTTCAGGCAAAACTGACACTGGGTGACTCGACCACCGCGCAACTCATCCCCAACGGCGCTTTCTATCAGGATACCGGCGGTAACTGGATGTTTGTTGTCAGCGATGATGGCAGTGAGGCGGTAAAACGATTGGTTCGCCTGGGACGCCGTAACTCAAGGAGTATCGAGGTGCTTGAAGGGCTGGAAACGGGTGAGCTGGTTGTGACCAGCCCATATTCAACTTTTAAGGAAATGGACAAACTGAAGCTGAACGAAAACGATTGATTACTTTATCCGCTGTGCGACAGATTACGGGCGGACCACAGATCTCTGACAAATGAACATTAAGCAACAAGGACAATCAGCATGTTGAAACTGCACGACCTTTCAAAAATATATCGAACCGATGAAGTAGAGACCGTCGCACTCGATACGGTGAATATCGAAATCGAAGCCGGAGAATTTGTCGCCATTATGGGGCCGTCAGGGTGCGGTAAATCCACGCTGCTCAACATCATTGGCATGCTTGATTCACCTACTTCCGGCGCCTACCTGTTCCTGGATGAAGATGTTTCCGGCTATTCCGAATCACAGTTAAGCAACATTCGAAAGCATAACATCGGATTCATCTTCCAGTCGTTTAATCTGATTGACGAACTGACCGTCGCCGAAAACATTGAGCTGGCATTGCTTTATCACAATATCCCCGCAAGCGAGCGAAAATCCAGAGTCGCAACAATTATGGACAAGGTGGGTATCGCTCACCGCGCTAAACATATGCCCAGCCAGCTATCCGGTGGTCAGCAACAGCGGGTTGCTGTGGCAAGGGCTGTAGTAGGCAATCAGGGATTGATTCTTGCGGACGAACCGACTGGAAACCTCGACAGTGCCCATGGGCAGGAAGTTATGGAAATGCTTCAGGGCTTAAACGACGAGGGTACCACCATCGTCATGGTGACGCACAGCCCTGCTCACTCGGACTACGCACGGCGCACGATCAATCTGTTTGATGGTCATGTGGTCACCGAAAATCTACGGGCGACCGGGTAGTGGTGCGCTGTTCAATAGATAGGTAACAAAAAAATGTTCAATAACTATGTGCTGATTGCCTGGCGGCAGATTCTCAAGAACAAGCTCTATGCGGCTATCAATATTGCTGGTCTTGTTGTCGGGCTGGCGGTCTATATATTCGGTTCCCTGCTGGTTAACTACGAGCGCAGCCATGATATGTTTTATGACAATAGTGGCCGGATATTCACCGCAGGCTCGGTGTTTTCCGCGAGCGCTAATATCGGTGTCAGCGAGACGGTTGGGATCTACACTGCAATAGCGCCGTTTGTGATCTCTGATATTGAGGAAGTCGAGCAGGTCGCGCGCACGGTTCACCGCGAGTTCCTCATCTCAATTGAGGACGACCACTACTATGAAAAGATCAAGTTTACTGACCCCGCGCTGCTGAAAATATTCAACCTCGATTACATCGAAGGTGACGAAAGTGCGCTGGAAAACCCACTCGGTATTCTGTTAACCCAGAGCGTGGCTACGAAGTTTTTTGGCGAGACCGCTGCTCTTGGCAGAACGCTCACACTGGACCACGATGTTACGTTGAGCGTCACTGCCGTTGTCAGGGATCTGCCTGCGAATACGCATTTCAGCTCTACCATTCTTGGTGGCGGCGGGTTCAAGGTGGTGGCACCGCTGGCAGCGTTGAATCGAGCTTCTGATTACGATCTCGCGGGTAACTTCAATAATTTGTCCGGCGGAGACTTTACCTACATGCTATTGCCCGCGACCCGGTCGCGAGAGTGGTTACAGGCGCAAATGGACGGCGTCTACGAGAGCCATTTCCCGGAGGATACCAGGGAGTTCATAACGGGATTTAAAGTCAGACCCCTGGTCGAAGCGAACACAATCCTCTGGGATGCCATTGGCATGCCGGTGCTTGATTCCGTGCGTGTGCTTGCGCTGCTGGTGCTTGTTGTTGCCATCGTCAATTACACTAACCTCGCTACTGCCCAGTCGCTTGGGCGCGCCCGGGAAGTTGGCCTGCGCAAGACGATGGGTGCGAGCAGGGGACAGTTACTGATTCAGTTCCTGGTGGAAAGTTTGTGTATTACCACGATATCCATGCTCATCGCATTGGCGGTGCTTGAAACAGCGGTGCCCCTGTTCAACTCATTTGTCGATCGCGCGCTGACCATTGATTATCTGGTCACTTTGCCCTGGTTATTTCTCACGACCATCGCCGTAGGTCTTATCGCTGGCGCCTACCCCGCCTACCTGATTACCAGGGCGTCACCAATCGAGGCGATTCGCGAGGGTGGAACCCGAGGGGCAAAAGGCAACTTTTTCCGTAGCATGATGCTCGGGCTGCAGTTTTCAATCTCCATTTTTATGCTGGCGATGGTGATGATCGTTTACTTCCAGAACGAAAAGATAGAAGACGCAGCCAATATCTACCCCAAATCCCAGATCATTTCACTGCAGCGCCTGGAGATTGAAAGCATCCAGGCACGCTTACCAACCCTGCGCAACGAGTTAAAAAATCTGGCCGCTGTAGAGCAGGTCGCCTATTCCAGCCAGTTGCCCTACCTGCAAAACAATTCTTCATTCGGGGCTGGCAGGGTCAACGGCGATAAAAGTGGCGCGTTCAATTTGACTGAGATCTTTATCGACGAACACTTTATCGACACCTACAACATCCCGATCCTGCTGGGCCGAAATCTGACCACGGCGATTGGGAACGATACGGTTGTGAAAGGTGTATTGGACGCCAATGTAATTGTCAATGAGATGGCGTTGTCGAAGCTGGGATTCAACTCTCCGGGCGAGGCTCTGAACCAGGTGTTTTATGATTTCCCGGATGAACGTGAACCACGAACCTACAAGATCGTCGGCGTGACGCATGATCAGAACTTTATGGGCTTCCATAACTCGATCAAACCCACGGTGTTTCTGATGATGCCGGAAAATCTCAATTACGCATCGATTCGAGTACGGGGTGCAGACCTCGCACAAACGCTCACAGAGGTCGAGCAGGTTTGGAACGAGATTATTCCCGATTACCCGATGCAGAGTGAATTTCTGGATGAAACCTTTGCCGACGTGTTTGCCATCTATGGGGCGATGACCCAGGTACTCGGTGGGTTCGCGTTTGTTGCATTGATGCTGAGTCTGATTGGACTGTTTGGCCTGGCGGCGTTCATGGCGGAAAGCCGAACACGTGAAATCGGAATCCGCAAGGTAATGGGAGCCAGTATCAACCAGATCGTACGAATGTTGATCTGGCGGTTTTCACAGCCGGTGATGTGGGCGCTGTTGATTGCCTTGCCTGGTGCCTATTTTGCTTCAAGTGCCTATTTGAATTTTTTCGCGGATCGTTTGCAGGCACCGGTGGGGATTGTGCTGGGGGCAGGAGTCATGTCCGTGGTGCTCGCGTGGGTAATTGTCGCCCTGCATGCGGTCAAAATCGCGAGCGCGAACCCGATCCAGGCGCTCAGGTATGAATAACGCAGCAATGGAGGTGATGGAGTGATCAGCAATTATTTGTTAGCTGCCTGGCGGCATATTGCCAACAACCGATTGTTCTCAGTGATCAATATCTTTGGGCTATCTGTGGGATTGATGAGTTGCATCCTGATTTTGATCTATGTACGGGACGAACTTTCCTACGATCAGTGGCTGCCGGACGGAGAGCGTCTGGTGCGCCTGCATACAGCTTATTACTCCCCGGATGCACCACCTTTTCTGACGATTCGCGCTGCCGGACGGATGATGGAAGCTATTCGCAACTATGCATCCGATCAGGTTGAGACGGGCCTGCGGCTGGTAGAGGTGGGCGTCACTGTCGTCAGG
Organism: Gammaproteobacteria bacterium; assembly: GCA_021773555.1. Classification (GTDB taxonomy): domain Bacteria; phylum Pseudomonadota; class Gammaproteobacteria; order Pseudomonadales; family Azotimanducaceae. The sequence continues at coordinate 7,773 of JAJFKA010000052.1, read as the reverse complement.
GGCGACGCGATTTTCAACGAAGATATTATGTTTGCCGACGGTACATTTTTCGATGTGTTCCAACTTCCCTTTGTCCATGGGTCTGCGGGAACTTCGTTCAGCAAACCCATGGACCTTGTAATCACAGAGTCAACTGCGATCAAATACTTCGGACGCACCGATGTTGTCGGTAAAAACCTGACGGCGTGCTGTTTGCAAGGTAGTCAATTGGAAGTACAGGTCACGGGTGTGATCCGGGATCTCCCGGAAAATACCCACCTTGAATTCGAGTTTCTGACATTCCTCGATCCCAGCATGTTTGATTTTGCGCCTAATGTGCTCAATACGTGGACGAGTGTGAATACCTACACGTATTTCAAGCTGAAAGCCGGCGCGGATGCGGAGTCGCTGAAAAAGCGAGTGGACTACTGGCTGAACAATGAAAGCCCCCTCAGGGAAATGGTTGAGGAGGGTGTTTTGCCCAGTGAGCGGTTACAGTTAAAAATAATGCCGGTGCCCGACCTGCACTTAAAGGCACTCCGGGACGCCGGAAACATCGGCGATATGAAACCACTGGGTAACAATTCGATGGTTCTGGCCTTTGTCGGCATCGCCTTCCTGATTCTGTTGATTGCCTCGGTTAACTTCATGAATTTGTCCACGGCGCGGGCTTCGCGAAGGGCCCGGGAAGTGGCGTTGCGCAAAGTCATGGGTGCATCTCGGCGACAGGTAGCCATGCAGTTCCTCGGTGAGGCTGTGGCGATCTCCGTGCTTTCGTTGTTGTTCGCGCTGGTGGCTGTTGAACTGGTGCTCCCTTTTTACAATATGGCGATCGGCAGACAGCTGAACCTGGTTTTGTCCGATGACCTGCCTTTGTTGATTACCCTGGTCTCGATTGCAGTGCTGGTGGGACTTGTTTCCGGGTCTTACCCGGCCATCTATCTATCCAGGTTTTTACCCGCACGCATCCTCAAGGCAAACCAGTCCAGCGATGGGGGTGGACAGAGCAATATCCGTTCACTGCTGGTGATTTTCCAGTTCGCCGCTTCCATCGGGCTCGCTGTGTGTACCGTGGTGATATATGCGCAGACAAGCTACGCCAGGTCCATGGACGTGGGATACAACTACGAAAACAAGATTGTGCTGAGCGGATTGGGTGCCACAGCTGCCGTAGACCAGCGTCAGACCATTGTGAACGAACTGACAGCAATAGAAGGTGTAGAACACGTGGTGCTGTCTTCGGAAGTGCCAAGCCAGGACAATGAAAACAACACGGGATTTACCTTGCTCGAAGGTGCGAGCGAGGGGTTGTCCGAATCTGTTGTACTGAATTATTACACGGCAGGATTTGGTTTTTTTGAGGCCTACGAAATGGAAATGCTGGCTGGACGAGGGTTTGATGAGGCGTTCAGCAGTGACGTGATCGTTCCTGTTCCGGAGGGTGACGACAGAATCGGTCATGCTGGCGTCGTGATCAATGAGTCCGCGATGCGACGCCTAGGCTTCTCCTCGCCGGAAGAAGCACTTGGCAAGACGCTTCGTGCCGACATGTTCAGAGCAGGCACCTTTGACTTGTCGATCGTTGGTGTTGCCAAAGATGTGTATTTTCGATCGATAAAGTTTGGGATTCGCGCGAGTGTTTTTTTGAATAATCCTGGCTCATTGCGAGTCGCAACACTTGGTTTCCGAACCCACGATGTGGCAGGGCTTGTCAGGGAGGTGGAAAGGGTCTGGAAAAAAATCCTGCCAACAACGCCAATCAGTCGTGAATTTTTATCTGAAATGATTCAAGCACAGTATCAGGCTGAGGAAGACCAGGCGAAGCTGTTTGGCATCTTTTCGGCACTCGCGGTGGTGATAGCCTGTCTTGGACTCTATGGTCTGGCTTCATTCACAGCGGAGCGTCGAACAAGAGAGATTGGGATCAGGAAGGTGATGGGTGCGCGAGTGCGGGATATTGTCGGCCTGCTGGTATGGCAGTTCTCTGCACCAGTTTTAATCGCCAACATTCTGGCGTGGCCCATTGCGTGGTATGTGATGAGCGAATGGCTTGACGGATTCTCTTACCGCATTGAAGGACACTATATTCTGGTGGCATCGATGGCCGCCGGAACTGCTGCGTTGCTGATTGCCTGGTTAACAGTTGCCGGGCGTGCCTGGAAAGTTGCCGCCGCAAATCCTGTCAATTCGCTGCGCTACGAATAAGGGTCTTTTCCTGCGGGGTAAATCCGGCCGTGCTATTCATAACGAAGCGCAAGAACCGGACTGGATCTTGCAACCTTGATCGCGTAGGTAGCGACGGTCGCGAACGCCAGGGTGAGTGTCGTCAATACCGCGAGAGCAGAGATACCCGTGAACCAGGGGAGAATGTCGATGCGCTCATTGAATCCGGCCAACCATACGTTAAAAGCATACCAGCACATGGGCCAGGCGAACATGTTGGCGAGCAGCACGGGCTTGGAAAACTGCGTCACTAACATCAACATGACCTGGCTCGAGGAAGCACCCATAACTTTGCGAATGCCGATTTCCCGGGTGCGCCTGGCGACGGTGAACGAGGCCAAACCAAATAATCCCATGCAGGCAATAAGGACGGCGAGGGCTGCGAACATGGCGAGCAGCGTGCTTATGATTGCTTCCTCCTGATACTGTTCGGCGATGTTTTCCTGCAAGTGCGCAATGGTGGTTTGCGACCTCGGGACCAGTACCTGCAGCTTGTCCTGGATGAGCCGGGAAACCTCCGGGTACGGGTCGGCGCCACTGATGTCACGACGATAGCTGACCAGCAGGTTGCGTGCCTCGGCGGGAATGAACATGTAGATTTCCCCATCAAGGTCAGTTCTTGGAGAACCAAAATGGATATCGGGAACGACCCCGACGATTGTGTTGACGATCTGGTTTGCCCGACCTCGAAAATAGGTCTTGCCGATTGCATCCTGCGGGGATGAGAAGCCCATGGTTGCTACCGCCGCTTCGTTGATTACGGCATTAATCTGTTGTGGTTCTGTGGAATCAGGATCACTGATAAATACCGTCCGGTCGTTTTCATGCGCATGATCAAGCAGACGTCCCGCGATCGGCTTTACGTCGAATTGTTCGAAGAACTCCGGGTAAACGGCACGATAGAAGATAATCAGGCGCTCATCCTTACCTGGCACTTTCAAAGAGAGTCCAACGTTGCGTCCGTCACCTGGAGTGAAGCTGGAAAGGCTCAGTTGTGTGACACCGGGTATTCGGGCGACTTCATCCCTGACGGTTTCCGCCATATCGCCGATTTGCTGTCGGAAGAGTCCTCTTACGGTCAAGGTATTGCTATTGTCGTAACCCATGTTTAGTGAACGGGCATAATCTGTTTGTACGTAGATCAACAGTGTCATGATCATCAGCGCAGCAGAGATGGTGAACTGGAAAAGCACCAGAAGTGAACGCAGACCAGTTCCGCTACCAGCGTTCAGCTTTGCCGATTGCAGTACCCTGGCGGGGCGAAACCCGGACAATACCCACGCGGGATGTAAACCTGCAAAAAATCCAACTGTCAACGTCAGTCCGATCACCGTGATTGCCACCAGCGGATCAAGGATCCCATCGATGACGATTTCGCGTTCGGTGAAGTTACTGAATGCAGGCAGGACCAGGCTGATTATAGCGAGGGCAAAACAGACGGCAACGATGGAGGACAGAATGGACTCGAGCTCAAACTGAATGAACAACTGCTTTCTGCTTGCACCCATTACCTTCCTGAGCGCCACTTCCTTTGCCCGCAAGGTTGAGGTGGCCGTTGCCAGGTTCATGAAATTAATACAGGCGATTGACAGTATCAGGGAGGCGATACCGCTGAAGCTGAGAATCGTCGTCAGATTACCGGGCGCTTTCATATCGAATTGAACCGGACTTTTCATGTGAATGTCTGCAACCGACATGATTCTGGGCGTAAACAGCTCACTGCCGGATATTCCGACCAGAGCCTGTATTTCTGATGGAAAGTACCGATCAACCCAGGCGCTAATGTCCGTTTTTAATCGCACCGCCTGTCGGCCTTCCTTTAGCTTGACGTAAACAAAAAAAGGCAACCCATTCCAACGATTCAAATCCGTTCGACCGCCGTTGGCGGCGGCATCATAGACCCGCTGGTCAATGGGTATTAAAAAATCGATGTCGAAGTGGGTATTACCGGGCAGGTCCGCAATTACGGCGGTTACTTTGAACTCTCGCTCCAGGGTCTCATTGATAACGATGGTCCGATTCAGCCATGGCGGTGATCCGAGGTGTTTCCGGGCCATTTCTTCGGTAAGCACGATTGATGTCGGCTGGTTAAGAGCCAGGTCACGGTCTCCTTCGAGCAGCGGAAAATCGAACAGCGTGAGAAATTCCGGATCAACGGTTGCGAAAGTCTCCGCGATGGCGGTGTCGCCAGCGACAACCGTGCCCCCGCGTTGCTGTAATCGGGCGATGCTTTCGATCTCATCAAAAGCGTCTTTGAGCAGGTCGTGGGCAGGACCAAAAAACTGCGGTGACTCGTTACTCGGCTGTCCGGGAATATTTGCGGTTGCCTCGATGCGATACAGGCGCTCAATGTCCGAAAACATCGTGTCGTAACTGTATTCGTGACGGACAAACAGGATAATCAGCATGCAGGCGGCGAGACCGATGGCGAGCCCTGTTGTGTTGATTAGCGCGAACAATTTTTGCCGGCCAAGGCTGCGCAGAGCAGAAACAAGATAGTTGCTGTACATAAACGAAACAGTCAGCGCAAGGATTTCGAGCCAGTATAAACGTAAGACCCTGATGGGTGTTAATCCAACACCCACGCGGGAAATTTAACGTCGGCATACCAGGGCGTTCGACGTATGATGCCCGGTTAACAAGAACAAAAAGCTAAGGACCGGTGGCATATGGCAATTGACGCCAATAAAGAACGTTCCATGCGTAAGGTCGCGATGACCTCCCTCGCTGGAACCAGCATCGAATGGTATGACTTTTTTATCTATGGAACCGCCGCAGCCCTGGTTTTCCCCGGTGCGTTTTTCCCGGACGATATGCCGGAGATGGTCAGTCTGATTGCCGCCTTTGGTACCTTCGCCGTTGGTTTTGTTGCGCGACCCATTGGCGGCATCATATTTGGCCATTTTGGTGACATCGTCGGCCGAAAAAAGGCGTTGGTAACTGCACTGATGATGATGGGTGTGGCAACGACGCTGATCGGCTGCCTGCCGACATATTCAACCATTGGTTTTGCGGCTCCATTGCTGTTGACTGTGTTGCGATTTACCCAGGGCCTGGCTGTCGGCGGGCAGTGGGGAGGCGCGATGTTGCTGGTCACCGAAAACGCCCCGGCGAGCCAGCGTGGATTTTATGGTGCTTTTGCCCAGGCAGGTGCACCGGTTGGATTGATTCTCGCAAACCTGGCCTTTCTGGCTGTCAGCGGTGTGTTGTCGGATGAGGCTTTTTTAAGCTGGGGTTGGAGAATCCCGTTTCTGATCAGCATTCTGTTGATTGCACTCAGCCTCTATGTCCAGTTGCACCTGGAAGATACACCGGCATTCAAGGAACTGCTGGCGTTGCAAGCAAGGCAAGCGGCTGAGGATAAGCCGCAAGTGATCGCACGTTCGCCAGTACTGGAGGTAATTCGTCTGCACCCGCGAGAAATTATTCTTGGCGCAGGAGCGTTTCTGGCCGTACAGGTAACCTTTTACATCATGGTTGCGTTCGTGGTTGCCTATGGGAGCAATCCCGTCGGGCTGGGCCTGCCCCGGGAGATGTTGTTGACGGCGGTTTTAATAGGATCAATTATGCAGTTACCCTCGTTGTTTGCCTCGTCGATTTACTCGGATAGGTTCGGGCGGCGGGGGGTGTATATTCTTGGCGCGGTGCTGGGTGGTGCCTGGTCGTTTGCGCTCTTCCCGCTCATTGATACCGGCGAGTTTATCTGGATTGTTGTCGCCATTGCCGGAGGGCAGATATTTATCGGCATGATGTATGGCCCGCAGGCAGCACTGCTGGCGGAATTATTCAGTACCCATGTTCGCTACTCCGGCGCGTCGCTCGGCTATCAGACAGGTGCAATCCTGGGCGGTGCGTTGGCGCCAATTATCGCAACTACCCTCTGGAGTGAATTTGGCACCTTCTATATTTCGGTATACATCGCATTTGCGTCGGGACTCACGATACTGTCGGTGCTGTTGATCCGGGAAACCTCGGGTAAGGAACTCCATCACAACATGACAAACTAGACATAATGTTTTGACCTGTCCTACCTCAACGCTCGTGGATTACCATGAAGGTTGAGTACAAACGTGGCAGAGCCACATTGAGGAGGACAGGAATGAGTGAGTTTAACGGAAGTGCGGTTTCGATGTCAGACACAAACTACGGTGCGTATGTAGGCCTTGACGTGCATAAGGATTCGATCAGTGTTGCTGTGGCATCGCCAGGACGTGGTGAGCCGGAACAACGTGGGGAGATCGCGAACAAACCGAAGACGATTGCTCGGTTAGCCGAGCGATTGTGTGCGGAGTTTGGGGGTCAGTGTCTGCTGTTCTGTTATGAGGCAGGACCCTGCGGATTCACGATACATCGACAGTTGTCAGATCTGGGTTTTGAATGTCAGGTTATTGCGCCCTCAAGGATTCCGAAACAGGCGGGAGATCGTATTAAGACGGATCGACGTGATGCCAGCAAATTGGCGCGGTATCTGCGTTCTGGTGATCTCACCGCAGTGTGGGTACCGGACCTGGATCAAGAAGCGATACGTGATCTGTGCCGGGCACGCTGCGACATGAAGCAGCAGGAACTCAAAGCAAGACAGCAGTTGAGTGCATTTGTGCTCCGTCATGGACATCATTGGGGCAAGACGCGCTGGACCAAGATGCATTACAACTGGCTGGAATCGCTCGGCTTCAATCACCCGTTGCAGCACACGGTACTGCAAGATTATGTGGACGCGGTCAAGGCGGCGGGTCGTCGCGTCAGTGAGTTGACACAACAGATTGACGAGGCGTTGCAGCATTGGTCCTTGGCGCCCGTGGTGTATTCATTAATGGCACTGCGTGGCGTTGATCAGTTATCAGCGGTGGTACTGTTATCGGAACTGGGTGATATACGGCGCTTTGCTTCACCGAAGCAGCTAATGTCATATCTGGGATTAGTACCCAGTGAGCACAGTAGCGGTGGTCGCCGCTACCAGGGTGCAATCACGCGGACAGGCAACGGCCATGCTCGGCGGATCCTGGTAGAAAGTGCCTGGTGCTATCGCTTTCAAGCGCGACAAACGATGCACTTGAAACGTAAGGCCAGCAAGGCGAGTGAGACCGCCATGGCGACGGCGTGGCGAGCACAGAAACGTTTATGCACACGTTATCGGCGCCTCATTGAAGCCGGGAAGAATCAAAAGGTGGTGTGCGTGGCGATCGCTAGAGAACTGATCGCGTACGTGTGGGAAGTTGTTTGTTCCGAACTGGACACCTTGCCGACAACCGCATAATGGTGTCAGGGAAAGCAAAGAAAAGCGTTTAACAGGAGAGGAGAATGGAGATATTGGTTCAGGGTACCGGTCGCCAGATGTAGAGAACCCTTGTGCGGGCTACAACGGCGTTAACAGATCATTCACCTGCTAACGGACCCTGAAACTAGAGAAAAGGCCAGCTCTGCGATGTAGTGAAGTCAGGAGGTATCCAGCCCTCGCATATCAGCATGATCCACCATCGCTCCAGCGGCCGTATCCTGAACCAATAACTCCAAGCCTTAATGAAAATGAAATAAAACTGAATAGTTGACAGGTCAAAACATATCAGCCCG
>JAJFKA010000051.1 GCA_021773555.1 Gammaproteobacteria bacterium | reverse complement strand
TGCGTTGATCACCCGGAACTGAACGATACGTCGCTCGCCTGCCGGACAGTGGATGTCTCGGAGATGGGTATGCGGGTCACCTCGAACCTGCCCTTGTCGGTGGATACCCGGCTCGGATTGCGGCTGGATCTGTCCTCGGTGTTGTATCGGCTTGAGGGCCTGGTGCGCTGGGCCAGTGACGATGGGGATCATTCCTTCGGCCTGGTGCTGGATCGGGACAGTCCTGATATCGTGCCGTGGACCAGAATGTTCCAGCTGGATTTCTAGCGCTTAAGGCGCGGTTTTCAGAATTTAACGAATCAGCCTCCGGGCTGATTTTCTTATATGGGCGCAGTATTGTTGTGGCAATTGTGAAAAGTAATGCAGGAACCAATTGATGCGGGTGAGCGATTATCACTTTGAGTTGCCTTCCCGGCTGATCGCGACGCACCCAACGGCGGAACGTTCTGCCAGTCGGCTGATGCATGTGAATGCTTCAACGGGCGAGATCAGCCACTACCGGTTTCATGAGTTGCCTTCGCTGCTGAACGCCAACGACCTGATGGTGCTGAACAATACCCGGGTGATCCCGGCGCGGCTGTTCGGTGCGAAGTCGACCGGGGGCCGGGTTGAGATCCTGCTGGAGCGGATTATCGATGTGCATCGCGCCTGGGCGCAGATACGCAGCAGCAAATCTCCGAAGGCAGGCGCGGTGATTTCGCTCGATGGCTCTGATATCAAAGTGAAAGTGCTGGGGCGAGGTGAGGGGGAGCAAGATGGCTTTTTCGAGCTTGAGTTTCCAGCGCCGGGGGTCTCGGCGATTGCGGCGCAAATCGGCCATATGCCGTTGCCACCTTATATTGATCGCGCCGATGAACTGAATGACCGGGAGCGTTACCAGACGATCTATGCGACTGAGGAGGGCGCAGTAGCTGCGCCGACGTCGGGGCTGCATTTTGATGAACCCTTGTTTGCGCGGCTGGATGAGAAGGGTATTGCGAAAACCGAGGTCACCCTGCATGTGGGCGCGGGCACGTTTCAGCCGGTTCGGGTGGAGAGGGTGGAAGACCACCAGATGCACACGGAATGGTTCGAGGTCTCGGATGCGGTTTGCAATGCGGTGCGGGATTGCCGCTCGGCAAGGGGCCGGGTGGTGGCCGTCGGGACGACCAGTGTGCGCAGTCTTGAATCAGCTTCCGTTTCGGGTGAGTTAACACCGACTTCGGGTGATACCAATATCTTCATCTATCCGGGTTATCAGTTTCGCAGTGTCGATGCCATGATCACCAACTTTCATCTGCCGGGTTCAACCCTGCTGATGCTGGTCAGTGCCTTTGCTCACAAGGATATGATCAAGGTGGCCTATGAGGTGGCGATTCAGGAAAGCTATCGGTTTTTCAGCTATGGTGACGCCATGCTGATCACGCGATAATCCACAGGTGTTCTCGCAAACGCAGCTCACTGATCAAAGGAATTAATCTCGTTGGAATTCAACGTCACGCACACCCAGGGCGAAGCCCGTCGTGGTGAACTCACACTTGCCCACGGCGTGGTGCAGACGCCGGTGTTTATGCCGGTCGGCACCTATGGATCGGTGAAGGGCATGTTGCCGTCGTCGCTCACCGAGATCGGCACGCAGATCCTGCTGGGCAATACGTTTCATCTGTTTCTGCGTCCGGGCACCGGGGTGATTGAACAGCATGGCGGGCTGCACGGCTTTATGGGCTGGCAGGGGCCGATCCTCACGGATTCAGGCGGCTTTCAGGTATTCAGTCTGGGCGATCTGCGCAAGATCAGTGAAGAAGGCGTGAACTTCCAGTCGCCGATTAATGGCGACAAGGTGTTTTTGAGCCCGGAGGTTTCCATGCAGACCCAGGCGAGCCTGAACTCGGACATCGTCATGGTGTTTGATGAATGCACGCCTTATCCGGCGGATGAAGCGGCCGTGCGGGCCTCGATGGAGCTGTCAATGCGCTGGGCGGCGCGCAGCAAACAGGCGTTTGCGGGGAATCCGAATGCGCTCTTTGGCATTGTTCAGGGCGGGGTTTATCCGGATCTGCGGGCGGAATCGGTCAGGGGTTTAACGGATATCGGCTTTGATGGTTATGCCATTGGCGGGCTGTCGGTGGGCGAGCCGAAAGCAGAAATGATGGCCACCATTGCGGATATCACGCCGCAATTGCCCGGGGATAAGCCGCGCTACCTGATGGGAGTGGGCACACCGGGCGATCTGATTGAGAGTGTACGCCGTGGCGTGGATATGATGGATTGTGTGATGCCCACCCGGAATGCCCGCAACGGCCACCTGTTTACCTCTCACGGGGTAATCAAGATCAGGAATGCGGTGCACAAGACCGACACCGGGCCGCTGGATACGCGCTGTGAGTGTTATACCTGCGCGCATTTTTCTCGGGCTTACCTGCATCATCTGGATAAATGCGGGGAAATCCTGGGTGCTGAACTGAACACCCTGCACAACCTGCACTACTACCTTGCGCTGATGGAAGGTCTGCGCCATGCCATTGAAAAAGGCGTGCTGGATGACCATATCAGGGAGATATACGAAAATTGGGGCACAAAACCCGATATCTGAGGCGGGTTGCATTGGCAATCGGCGCTGGATTCGGCGAAAATGGCGCGCTTTTAAACCCGCGGTCATGCTGCGGTTTCACAACTTTTGCCCGTTCCGGGCCTGACGAGTCTCTATGATGGATTTTTTTATACCCCTAGCACACGCGGCCGATGCCGGCGGTGGCAGTGGCCCCCTGCCGGGTCTGGATATCTTTATCATTATCGCGTTTGCCGCGGTGTTCTATTTCATCGTGTGGCGGCCGCAGTCTAAAAGAGCCAAAGAACACAAAGAGCTTGTCGCCGGTCTTGGCAAGGGTGATGAGATCGTCACCAACGGTGGCCTGATTGGCAAGATCAGCAAGGTGGAAGATCAGTACCTGGTGATCGAGGTGGCCGACAAGGTTGAGCTTAAGCTGCAGAAAGGCGCAGTGGCCGCGGCCTTGCCGAAGGGCACCATCAAGTCGATCTAACGATTCGATGTTGCCTGACGATGTTGCTGATGATCTGCTCGATATTCCCAACCGCTTAACGGACCCGCTATTTTGATTAATCGATACCCTCTCTGGAAAAATCTGCTGGTGGCAGGTGCTGTATTGTTAGGGGCGATTTACGCCTTGCCTAATATCTATCCACCGGATTTTGCAGTGCAGATCTCGAATGATGACACTGGCCTCGAGGTTTCCGCGCGCGCCCTGGCGGAAGTGACAGAAGCGCTGGACACTGCCGCCATTCCGTATTTTGGGGCGGAGCTCGCAAATGGTAGTGCACTGATCCGGTTTGCCAGCGATGAGGCGCAGTTGAGCGCCCAGAAGGTTGTCCAGCGAACCCTGCATGATCTGAAAGAAAATTTTGTGGTCGCCCTGAACTCAGCGCCAACGACACCATCATGGTTGTCTGATCTTGGAGCGGAGCCGATGAAATATGGTCTTGATCTGCGCGGCGGCGTGCATTTCCTGATGGAGGTGGATACCGACAAGACCATCAGTGACCGCATTGAAGCCATGGAGCAGGGCATCAAGGCGCTGCTGCGGGAGCGTAAGGACAGAATCCGCTACACGGACTTCCAGTCACCGTCGCAGGGTGTCTTAAAGGTATCGTTCGAGACTGAGGATTTACGCAACCGCGCACGCACCAAAATCGAAGCGCAGTATCAGCAGTTCCTGGTGGCCATTGGCGAGGATGATCAGTTTTTTATCACCCTCACCATCACCACGGATGCCATCCGGGAAATTGAAGACTTCGCGGTTCACCAGAACCTGCAGACCATTCGTAACCGGGTCAATGAACTGGGTGTGGCAGAACCCCTGGTACAGCGTCTGGGTCGCAATCGCATTGTGGTCGATCTGCCGGGCGTGCAGGACACGGCCGCTGCGAAAAAAATTCTCGGCAAGGTCGCAACCCTGGAGTTCCGCCTCGAAGCGCAGCCGGATGCACCGCGCACCACAACGCTCGAGTATGAATACGAGGGTCGTGACGTGCGTATCGAAAAGGACATTATCCTGCGCGGCGATCGGGTGTTTGATGCCTCGGTGGGATTTGATCCGGATTCCAGTCTGCCGCAAGTGAATATCAAGCTCGACAGCGACGGCGGCGAACTGATGCACCGGGCGACTCGCAACAATATCGGCCGGCGCATGGCGGTGATCTTTATTGAAACCAAGACCCGTGATAAATATGAAATGGTCGACGGTGAGGAAGTGCGGGTCAGCGTTCCTTATATTGAAAAGCGGGTGATCAGTCTCGCCACCGTGAGAGCGGCCCTGGGAGTCTCCTTCCGCATCACCGGTCTGCAGTCAGGTGAGGCGCGGGAACTCGCACTGCTGTTAAGAGCCGGCGCCCTGGCAGCTGATATGTTTATTGCTGAGGAGCGCACCGTGGGCGCCAGCCTCGGTAAGGATAATATTGAACTGGGGGCGCTGTCTGTCTCGGTCGGTCTGGGTCTGGTGTTGCTGTTTATGTTGTTCTACTACAAGCTCTTTGGCCTGGCTGCCAATATTGCACTGCTCGCTAACCTCTTGCTGCTGGTGGCGGTGATGTCCAGTCTGTCGGCCACACTGACCTTGCCGGGCATCGCGGGGATCGTGCTCACCGTGGGCATGGCGGTCGATGCCAATGTACTGATTTTTTCGCGGATCCGGGAAGAATTAAAAAACAAGATGTCGCCCCAGGCGGCGATCAATGCCGGATTTGAGCGCGCCTTTGTGACCATCCTGGATGCCAACCTGACGACCTTACTGGTGGCAGTCATTCTCTACAGCATCGGTACCGGGCCAATCAAGGGATTCGCAATCACCCTCTCCATCGGCATCCTCACTTCCATGTTCACGGCCATTCTGGGCACCAGGGCCATCGTCAATCTGATGTATGGTGGCCGTAACGTTAAAAGGTTGATGATCTGATGGCTTTGGATGACCTGAATTTTAATTTTATGGGCTACCGCAAGATCGCGGCAGCCATCTCGCTGACCCTGGTTGTGTTATCGATTGTCTCGCTTGCCATTAACGAGGTGGAGTGGGGACTGGATTTTACCGGCGGCACACTGGTTGAAGTCTATTACGATGAAGCTGTTAATCCTGAAGCGATCCGCATCTTACTGGATGAGGCGGGTTATGAAGGCCACGTGGTTCAGTACTTTGGCTCCGATCAGGACGTGCTGGTGCGGGTGCCGCCACAAAAAGGTCTCGATACCCGGGAAAATGCCAGACTTGGCGACCATGTGCTTGACTCCCTGAAAGCTTCATCGACGACAGGCGTTGAACTGCGCCGGTCTGAATTTGTCGGCCCGGCCGTCGGTGCGGAATTAACTAACCAGGGTGGCCTCGGTTTGTTAATGGCGCTGGCGATGGTGATGTTGTACGTGGCGTTTCGTTTCCAGCTGAAGTTTGCCTTTGGTGCTGTCATCGCGTTGTTTCACGATGTGGTGATTACGCTTGGCATCTTCTCCATTGCCCGCTGGGATTTCGACCTGACGGTGCTCGCGGCATTGCTGGCGGTTATTGGCTATTCGCTGAATGACACGATTGTGGTATCAGATCGGATCCGCGAGAACTTCCGCAGAATTCGTAAAAGTACGCCCACCGAAATCATCAACACGTCGCTGAACCAGACCCTGGGGCGAACCCTGATTACCTCGCTGACGACCTTGCTGGTGTTGTTCTCGCTGCTTATTCTTGGTGGCGAGCTGATCCGTGGCTTTGCGATCGGGCTGATTATCGGCGTGGTGGTGGGGACCTATTCGTCAATCTACATCGCGGCCAGTGTGCTGCTGTCGCTGAATATCTCCCGGGAAGACCTGGCCATTCCGGTGAAGGAAGGGGCGGATGATGCGGATATTACGACGGGATTCTAGCGCGGTGCTGACAACTGCCTGGCAGGCTGCTGAAAATTGGATTGTTTTCACGAGGTGATTTTCCTGGCGCTACCTGCGTCGCACTAAGTGCACCGGTTAATTCCAGATGCCGATAAGGAAAACAAACAGCCCATTATGTCAGCATGAATAACGTCTGAAGATGTCCATCCTCGACGATGCGGCCAGGTCTGCTGTGGCGCTGGCAGGGATCGAACTTAGGCTATAAACAGTGATAGTTGTGTTATAGCTCAATTACACCTCCAGGTTATGACCCCATAAGTGCCTCCAAACCTTGTCATTATTCGTCACATAAAGCTGGATTGAGTTGTTCGTTCGCGGCAGAAACAAAGGGCTGTGGAAGAATATCGCAGTTCGCGCGCATTTTGATGGTTACCCGGAATACAGTTCCAATCAATTTACAATTGACATGATAACCTAAAAACAGTACAACGTAATAACCTAAATATAGAACAGCATAATACCCTAAATTTGGTACAACATAATAACCGGCTGATTGCTCAAGGCATAAATCAATGGCAAGCCCCTCAGAGAAACTGGCCGACTCCCTCGAAGTCCTGGAAGAGCTTCAGGAAATGGGTATCGTCGCAATACGCTCGACTGATCTGAGTAGGACACATCTCGAACGCTTGAAAAAAAACGGCTTTCTGACAGAAGTAATGAAGGGGTGGTTTATCCCGGCTGATCCGGAGGAACAAGAAGGAGAGACCACAGGTTGGTACGCCTCATTCTGGGACTTTTGTGCTGCCTACCTGGGAGAGCGTTTTGGAAGCCAATGGTGTCTCTCACCAGAACAGTCCCTCTTCCTCCATGCAGAAAACAGATCAGTGCCGCAGCAACTTCTGATACGAACTCCCAAAGGAGGCAACAAGCCAACCAATTTGCCACACAACACCTCACTAATGGACACAAGACTCGCTTTGCCCAAAGCAGAACAGCTGCAAGTAAAGGACAAGTTACGAATATATACGCCACCAGCGGCACTGGTTTTTGTCGGCGCTGCCTTCTTTAGGCGAAACTCTACTGATGCGCGAACAGTGCTCGCTATGATTCAAGACGCATCTGATGTTCTTCCTATTCTCCTTGAAGGTGGCCATAGCAAAATAGCTGGTCGACTAGCCGGTGCATTCCGCAACAACGGCGACAACGGAATTGCGCAAAACATCGTCGACACTATGAAACTAGCGGGTTATGACATACGAGAATCTGATCCTTTTGAGAATCAAGCCCCGCTTGCTGTCGTCGGACGGGAACACTCGCCTAACGTCACGCGTATCAAGCTAATGTGGCACACAATGCGTGAGGAGATAATTGATGTTTTCCCAGCAAAACCCGACACCAAACCGGATGTCGATGCTTACATGGACCGTGTTCAAGAGATCTATGTAACCGATGCTTATCACTCTCTATCAATTGAAGGCTACCGAGTGAGTGCAGCGCTGATCGAGCGTGTGCGAACAGGTGAGTGGAATCCAGATGACAACGAGGAAGATCGAAATCAACGAAATGCGCTGGCGGCCCGCGGTTATCACGCAGCATTTGAAGCCGTAACTCAAAGTGTTAAAAAGATTCTGGAAGGCGGAAATCCTGGAGAGGTAGCCAACAACGATCACGCCACCTGGTACCGCGAACTTTTTGCGCCGAGTGTTACGGCTGGTCTTCTCAACGTCACCGATCTCGCCGGATACAGAAACATTCCTGTTTACATTCGTAATTCAATGCACCCACCACCTTCATACGAATCCATTCGTGACACAATGCCGCTACTCTTTGACCTGCTGCGCGAAGAAACGGACACCGGGGTGCAAGTCGTGCTTGGACACTTCGTATTTGTCTATATTCATCCATACGTCGATGGGAATGGTCGAATAGGAAGGTTCTTAATGAATGCCATGCTATCCGCGGGTGGCTATCCATGGACCGTCATCCCCGTAGAAAAGCGTGACACCTATATGCAATCACTTGAAGCTGCAAGCGTTGGACAGAACATAAAGCCCTTTGCCGAATTCCTCTCCGCATTGGTCAAGGACAATATCGAAGGTAAACCAGGGCCACAGGTTCCTGAGGACTGACTTCGAATTCAGTTGCTACTTCCAATAGATGACCAAATGCCTCGCGTAAGTAAGCCTCCGCGACAAGAAGTGCCTAAGCCAGATGCTTACGCACCATTGGCGCGAGTGCCCTGAAAATCAGCGGCGTGCCCGCAACTAAACGACCCGATTGCATAAAATCGGCGCCCCCCGAGAATTCCCCCACAAGCCCGCCGGATTCCGTCACCATGAGCGCGCCTGCGGCCATATCCCAGCGCGACAGGTCTTTCATCCACATGCCGTCCATTCGGCCTGCCGCCACATAGGCAAGATCAAGACAGGCGCTGCCGGCCTGGCGCAGGGTGACGTGACCATTGAGCAGTTCACTGATAACGGTTACCTGGTCGGCCACACCTTCACCGCGTGACCAGCCGCCCGTGGCCAGTACCGCACCATCGAGCTTTTCCTTGGGACTGACGCGAATACGTTTACCGTTCAATCGGCAGCCCTGACCGCGACTGGCGACAAATTCTTCCTGGCGAATCGGATCCACAATCACGCCATGTTCGAGCTTGCCGTTTTTAAGACAGGCAATGGACACGCAAAAATGCGGAATCTGCCGGAGGAAATTGGTAGTGCCGTCGATGGGATCGATGATCCACTCATACTCGGCGCCTTCCGGATCCCGGTTGTTAATCTTCTCTTCGCCGGTAATAGCGTGATCGGGAAAAGTGCCGTGCAGCGCTTCGACGATCAGGCGTTCTGCATCGCGGTCAACGTTGGTGACGAAATCGTTGTGGCCCTTCTCATCAATCTTGACGAGATCGGGGCGATCGAAGGCGCGGGTAATGATCAGGGCTGCTTCTCTGGCGGTGCGCAGCGCGATGTTGGCCATGGGTTCCATGCGGTGACTGTCTTCGGTAAAAGAGGTCGCGCATCATAACAGATCGCGTCTGCCGGGCGCAGGTTTCGAGCATGTTGCGGCGGCAGGCGGTATCATACGCGGCGATTAATCAGGACACACCGGTAAGGCACTATGAGTGACGATAAAAACGAACCCGAGGAGGCTGACGATCTCCTCCCGGGAGTAAACATTGTCCTGATCGAGACCTCGCACCCGGGCAATATCGGGGCTGCGGCGCGGGCCATGAAAAATATGGGTGTGACCCAGCTGACCCTGGTTAATCCGAAGGACTTTCCCAGCGACCAGGCGGTCTTCCGTGCGGTCAGTGCGGCGGATGTGATCGAGTCCGCGGTGGTGGTGCCTGATGTGGATGCGGCGATTGCCGGGTGTGAACTGGTGATTGGCACTTCAGCCCGGGATCGCAGAATCCCTTGGCCGATGCTCGATCCTCGCGCCTGCGGTGAGAAGGTGATTCGCGAACAAGCTGCCGGCAAGCAGGTGGCGATCCTGTTTGGCCGGGAGGACCGGGGCCTGACCAATGAAGAACTGCAGAAGTGTCACTTTCACGTCAATATCCCCACGGGCAAGGCCTACAGTTCGCTGAATCTGGCCATGGCGGTGCAGGTGATCTGTTATGAAATCCTGCAGGCGCATCTGTCGAAATCGTCAGCAATCAACACCGACAGCGATGAATGGGATATGCCGTTTGCCACGGCCGGTGATATGGAGCACTTTTTTACCCATCTCGAAAAAACACTTATCGATGTGAATTTCCATGATCCGGCGAATCCCCGGCAGTTACTCACCAGAATAAGGCGCATGTTCAACCGTATCCGGCCAGATCAGATGGAAATCAACATCCTTCGCGGCTTTCTGACCGCCGTTAATGAGCAAACCAGCAAACTGCCGTAAGCCATACGGGGTGCGGTGTGTGTCAGGGTTAAGTGCCGTATGGGGCAGTGCCGGCATAGTGCCATGCAAAATTGATCTAAGCAGCCCCTTCCTATTGGCTAATACTTGACTAAAATGCTCAGTTATATACCCGACTAACCCAAATGGTTATTTATCTGACCGGAGTAGTCGGGTATACTGCCGCCCCGCCCTGAATTAGACCCATTTGCAGGTGTGAGGGGGCACATTCCGGCCCAAGGCCCGGATACGAAGTGTCATTAATGAGAGAACTTAAAGCGATATGAAATTAACAGCAAAAGGAAGATACGCGGTCACGGCGATGCTGGATCTTGCCGTGCATGAACACCAGGGCCCGATCAGCCTGGCGGAAATCTCCGAGCGGCAGGGCATCAGTCTGTCTTATCTGGAACAATTGTTCGCGAAACTGCGGCGCAGTACGCTGGTGAAAAGTGTGCGTGGACCGGGCGGCGGATACAAGCTGGCGCGGCCATCTGGGGATATATTTGTCGCGCAGATTGTCGATTCAGTGGATGAAAATGTAGACGCCACACGCTGCATGGGCAAGGCGGACTGCCAGGGCGGCGAGACCTGCCTGACCCACGAGCTATGGTCAGACTTATCGGACCAGATCCACCAGTTTCTCAGCAGCATTGACCTGGCCAGTTTGATTGCCCGGCGTGAAGTGCAGAAAATTGCCGCCCGTCAGGATGCACTGCATGATGAATTAGTGCGCATGCCGGCAGAGCCAGAGGTGGTCTAGGATTTTTTAACGAGTTGTGGAACGAGTTGTAGCGCGCAGTAGAGGAGAAGTTAGATGAAGTCACCCATATATTTCGATTACGCGGCCACCACACCAGTGGACCCGCGGGTCGCCCAGAAGATGAGCGAATGTCTCCTGGCAGAAGGCAAGTTTGGTAACCCCGCCAGCCGTTCGCACAAGTTTGGCTGGGAAGCGGAAGAAGCGGTGGAGATAGCACGGCGTCAGGTTGCTGATCTGATTAACTGTGATCCACGCGAGATAGTCTGGACATCGGGCGCAACCGAGTCGGACAACCTGGCTATTAAAGGTGTGGCGCATTTCTATGCAAAGAAAGGCAAGCACATCATCACTTCAAAAATTGAACATAAAGCGGTGCTCGATACCTGCCGGCAACTGGAGCGGGAAGGATTTGAAGTTACCTATCTTGATCCCGGCACTGACGGCCTGATTACGCCGCAGAGTGTTGCAGCAGCGATTCGCGAAGACACCACCCTGGTGTCGATCATGCATGTGAACAATGAGATTGGCGTGGTCAATGACATTGAGGCGATTGGTGAGATTACGCGGGAGCAGAAGGTGTTTTTCCACGTGGATGCCGCACAGGGTGCAGGCAAGATCGAGATCGATCTTGAAAAACTTAAAGTTGACCTGATGTCCTTTTCAGCGCACAAAATTTATGGTCCCAAGGGTGTCGGCGCACTGTTTGTGCGACGCAAGCCCCGGGTCCGTCTGGAAGCCCAGATGCATGGTGGCGGCCACGAGCGTGGCATGCGTTCCGGCACACTGGCAACCCACCAGCTGGTCGGTATGGGTGAGGCATTTCGCATTGCCAGAGAAGAGATGGTGGATGAATCCGCACGCATCCTGGCATTGCGTAATCGTTTGTGGGCAGGTTTTCAGGATATGGAAGAAGTGTATGTAAGTGGCGATATGGATCACCACGTACCGGGCATTATCAATATCAGTTTCAACTTTGTTGAAGGTGAGTCACTGATCATGTCGCTGCCGGAAGTCGCTGTTTCCTCAGGGTCAGCGTGCACCTCGGCGAGTCTTGAGCCGTCTTATGTGCTGCGAGCGCTCGGGCTCAACGATGAACTGGCACACTCGTCACTGCGCTTCTCGATTGGTCGCTACACCACCGAAGCCGATGTGGACGCGGCCATCAAACAGGTTCGTGCCGCAGTCGAAAAACTACGCGAGTTGTCACCGCTCTGGGATATGTACAAGGACGGTGTGGATATGGACAAAATTGTATGGGCTGCGCACTAGGCGCAACCCCAACGGAGAGAAGAAATGGCATACAGCGATAAGGTTCTTGATCACTACGAAAAGCCCCGTAATGTCGGCAAGATGGACGCAGACAGTGAGGATGTCGGCACCGGTATGGTGGGTGCCCCCGCTTGTGGTGATGTGATGCGGCTGCAGATCAAGGTGGGTGAAGGCGGTGTCATCGAAGATGCCAAGTTCAAAACCTATGGTTGTGGATCTGCCATTGCTTCGAGTTCCCTGCTCACCGAGTGGGTGAAGGGGCGAACGCTGGATGAAGCGGCGTCGATCAGAAATACAGAAATAGCCGAGGAGCTGGCCTTGCCGCCGGTGAAGATTCACTGCTCTGTGCTTGCCGAGGATGCCATCAAGGCGGCCGTCAAGGACTACCGTGACAAGCATGCTAACGACGCGCAGGCAGCGGCAAGTTAATCGAGGGTTTTAAGAAATGGGTGTTAATCTCACAGAAAACGCGGCCAGACATGTGGCGACGTATCTTGAAGGCCGGGGTAAAGGCGTTGGCATTCGCCTGGCGGTGAAGACCACCGGCTGCTCCGGGCTCATGTATGTACTGGAACCTGTGGATACTCCGCAACCTGAGGATGTGCTGTTCAGCAGCCAGGGAGTTGAGGTTTACGTGGATCCGAAAAGCCTGGTTTATGTGGATGGCACCGAGATGGATTATGTGAAGCAGGGATTAAATGAGGGTTTCGAGTTCCGTAATCCCAATGTTCAGGGTGAATGCGGCTGCGGAGAGAGCTTCACTGTCTAGCCTGGCCCTCCCGCCACCATCAGCAACAATCGTTTGAATCATTGCAGTTAATGTGGACTTTACTCAGAACTACTTTCAGATATTTGCCCTCCCCGAGGCCTTTGACCTGGACCCGGGTCAGTTGTCGGAGCGCTACCTGCTCTTGCAGAAAAGCGTCCATCCGGACAAGTTTGCCGGTGTTTCCGACAAGGAAAGACGTCTGGCGATGCAATGGACCACGCAGATCAATTCCGCATATGCGACGTTAAAGTCTCCGTTGCCCCGGGCGATTTACCTGCTCGGCCTGCAAGATGTGAGCATCAAGGATAATCCTGCTCTGGATCCCATGTTCCTGATGGAGCAGATTGAATTGCGCGAGGAACTCGAGGAGATCGAGGCAGGGGACACAGCGATCGAGAAGCTCGAAGCGTTTAAGCGCAAAGCAAAGACGGTGATGAAAACCCTTGAGGCAGATTTTGCCGAGGCCTTTTCTACCGCGCAAATGGAAACGGCAGAGAGTGCCGTTTACAAAATGCAGTTTATGAACAAGTTACTGGTCGCAGCAGACCAGCTTGAGGAAAAGATACTTGACTATTGATACTAGAGCAGCGGCTCGTAAGTGCCAACAGCGGCTCGTAATAGTGCCCACAGCGGCTTGTAGTAAAAGTGCCAACAGCGGCTCTTATGTAAGGTGCCCACAGCGGCTCATTAAATAAGTGCCCACAGCGGCTCGTTAAATAGGTGCCCACAGCGGCTCTTATAAAAAAGGAGAAGGACGCGCAAATATGGCGCTATTACAAATAACCGAACCTGGTCAGGCCATTGACCCGCACCTTCGCAAACGCGCGGCGGGCATTGATCTTGGCACCACCAACTCGCTGATTGCGAGCGTTCGTGCGGGTGTGGCCCAGACGCTGCCTGATCGTCATGGTCGGCATTTGATGCCGTCAGTGGTTCGCTACACGAAGGACAGCATTGTCGTCGGCGGCGAGGCGCAGGATGCGGCGCGCACGGATCCGTTGAATACCATCGTCTCGGCAAAACGCCTGATGGGCCGAGGCGTTGCTGATGTCGTGCTGCTGGGCGATCGTCTCCCCTATGAGTTTGTTGGTGATGAAGGCGGCATGCCGAAAATTCGCACCTTAGGTGGTGATGTCAGTCCGGTATCGGTATCAGCAGAAATTCTGAAAGCGCTGGTTTCCCGGGCAAAAGAAAGCCTCGCCGGGGATATTGATGGTGTAGTGATTACCGTGCCGGCTTACTTTGATGATGCGCAGCGACAGGCAACGAAAGATGCAGCAACGCTTGCGGGGATTAATGTTCTGCGTTTGTTAAATGAACCGACGGCAGCCGCGGTTGCCTACGGACTCGATAGTGGCGCCGAGGGCATCGTCGCGGTCTATGACCTGGGCGGTGGCACTTTTGATATTTCCATCCTGCGGCTGAACAAGGGCGTGTTTGAGGTTCT
>JAJFKA010000006.1 GCA_021773555.1 Gammaproteobacteria bacterium | reverse complement strand
AATGGCAACATCCAATTCAACAGGTGCATCCACAACAATTCTCCTGACCACGTTAGTTCACTCACAATAATGCATATGATGATCTCTGCCAACGCTATGTCAGTTTTTAATGCAGGCTGGCGGGAAGCTTGCGGGAGTGCCAATACCAGCCTGATCATAACAATTTCTTATTGGTATTTACTTGCGACACTATTACGCCGTTAGTAAATGCAGGGGCGGATTGTTCAGAAAACCATGAAATTGGTACCATCAGATTACAACTGTTGTTAGTCTAGATTGAGGTACGGCCTCTTAATGTGACCGTCAACCGTGATGCCTCAGAGTGATCATCAAGGGCGGCAATATTTATTCACCCGACACGAAGGACGGTACGCTTATGATTCATCCACGAATAGGTAAGGCTCTGGCCGCTTCATGCTCGATGGTTGCGCTGCTAGTGCTCGTGTCCTGCGGACCTCGGGCCGATGACACAGGCCGTGACGCTGCAGAATCCACCCCTGTATTGGACGCCCAAGCCATCCATCAGCATGCGCTGGTCCTGGATGCACATGCAGATATCGAGATTCCTGGAAAGGAATCGCGATATGCAGGTGCGGATGGATTATCGAAAGTCGCACCCGACAAGATGAAGGCTGGTGGTGTTGATGCAGTGGTGATGGCAATTGCTGTCGGCCCAGGACCCAGAAATGCAGCAGGCTACGCTGAAGCCAGAGCAACCGCCGATGAGGAACTCGCAGCGGTAATTGGCCTGACAGAGGACTCAGCCAACAACACAGTACTGGTGCGATCAGCCGATGAACTTATCCAGGCCCATGAGGATGGAAAAAGTGCGCTGATACTGGGTTTTCAGAACGCCAGAATTCTCGGAACGGATGTATCGGCGCTGGATGAATTCTATGCTGCGGGTGTGCGAGTGTTCGCACTGACACATATGGGCCACAACGACTTTGCTGACTCTTCCCGGCCCATTTATCTAAGCGAACTCAACACCCACGAAGCGCAACAGGAGCACGGTGGACTCTCAGCACTGGGCAGATCTGCGATCACTCGTATCAACGATCTCGGCGGCATCGTGGATGTTTCCCAGCTCTCAAAAGCTGCAACCTTACAAGTCCTGTCCCTCTCCACTGCGCCGGTGATTGCGAGCCACTCCAACGTCAGACGGCTCTCCGATGTCAGTCGAAACCTGTCGGATGAGGAGCTTGACGGGATCGCGAAAGCTGGTGGCGTCGTCCATGTTGCGCCTTTCAGAGGATATCTGTTTGACTCCTCCGACAAAAACCTCGATACGCAAATACGCGCGGCCAGGCGTACAGCGAACATTGAGGAAAATTACTACTATCCATTTGAATTGTATTGGGAGATTGATGATACCGTCGTACAAACGGCCTTTCTGAACACGGTAAGTGACCTGCTAGGTCCCGGCAGCGTCAATGATTTGCTTAACCACATTGATTATATCGTCGACCGGGTGGGTATTGATCATGTGGGCATCGGCACAGACTTTAATCATGGCAGTGGCATCAATGGGTTCGATGATGCCAGCGAGGCATTGAACGTGACAAGAGGTTTGCTGGCACGTGGTTACACCGCCGAGGATATTGAGAAAATCTGGGGCGGCAACTTCATCAGGGTCTTTCGAGCAGCAGCTGTACCCGCTAAGTAACATCTGGCTGATATTTGCCCACTCTAAAGCAACAGCGCAGTCAGGCACACATGGCCATGATCGCGCCAATTGCGGGTGAGATTCTCAATCACCAAGCACTTTTGGCCACCTTGGTGTTCCGATTTTCCTCCCCCTGCGTAACCGCGAATCCAACGCTAGGCTATCGAATGTTTTGTTTGATACACTCAATATCTGAAAACGATTTCACGAAATGGGAAGATCGGACATTAACCCGGGAAACACACAAGAGGGGGATATGAAATGAGCGACTATCGGTTTAGCGAATCTGACCTTGCGCATTTCACTGTACAAGGGTATCTGGTTCGAACGAAAGTATTCAGTCCTGATGAGATTGCCGACATCTGCAGCGAATGCGAAGGATTGATCGCCCGCCTGGTGCAACACCGTCACGGTAAAAGGGTTACATTCGGCAGCTATACATTTGACGCAGATACACTGAATGACACCATTATCAAGTGGGAAGGCGACACCGACATTGTTCACGGCATCGAGCCGTTTGCACACCTCTCGGACAGGCTGAAGCAATACGCGCTTGACCCGCGATTCATCGACCCGATGAAAGATATGGTGGGTGATGATAATCCTGAACTGTTCACTGAAAAACTCAATCTCAAGCGACCGAAGCATGGAGGAGTCAATCCCATGCACCAGGATCACCCTTACTGGATTAACGTAGCGGAAGTCGCAGCGGACGTGTATACAGCCATGCTGTTTCTCGATGATGCTACCCTCGAGAATGCGTGCCTGCACGTTGTGCCTGCCAGCCACGGGCAGGGCGAATGGATCAAGCGCTGCGATGGTGATCGATTCGCCGGAAACGAAATTGACATAGAAAAGTACCCGGATGTCGCTGCTCAGCCTGTGGAGGTGCCTGCCGGATCAGTTGTCTACTTCGGAGCGCTACTGGTCCACCAGTCTGCACCAAACCTGTCGGACAAACAGCGCCGGGCTATCCTCTACAGCTATCAGCCGCCGGGAAGAAGAACTCAGCTTGAATCATTTCGAAAGGGTTGGAAATCAGCGGATTAGTGCTCGTTTAACCGTGGGCCCACGGATCGCCGGTCTGCGTACTCAGAACGCACCTACTGATCGCTAAAAACGACATGTTGGTCGGCTCGCCTCGAGAAAGCTGACTCGTGTATTTCAATTTGTTGAAATCGTTTTCAGTCCATGACAATATCATAGGAACAGCGCAGCACGAGGAAGCAGATCCTTGTCTATGAAAAGTGGGGCAAGCAAGGGGGAACTGGCAGACAAATTTGGTCCGCCACCTGCCAGCAACTCCGTCGTTGATATCGGTCAGGATGAAGTCGCCTTTTTTCAGGAGAACGGCTACCTGGTTTGCCCACAGATATCAACAGACGAGGAAATCGTCTGGTTAAATCAGATTTATGACTGGTTCCTCGCACAACCAAGAAGCGGATTCCTGGACGGCGTGTTCGACCTGGTCAGCCCCTACGGGACGCTGGAAACCCCAAAGATTGGCCAGTTGCTGATGCCGGAGAAGAAATTTCCGACGCTATACGACACCGCGCTTTGGAAGAACGCACGTCGAATCGCCACCCGTCTACTAAAGGTGCCCGACAACGAAATCGAAAACTGGGGACACCTGATCTATAAGTCACCTGGTTGTGCGAATGTGACACCGTGGCACCAGGATGAAGCCTACTGGGATGTCAGCCTCGACTATCTCGCACTCGGCTGTTGGGCACCTTTACAGGATGTTGATGAATCAAACGGTTGCCTGTGGTTTCTACCCGGATCACACCGTTCAAATGTGATGAACCATCGACACTACACCAATGATCCAGCCATCCATGTACTCGAGGTCACCGAACCACTGGACACCAGCGACGCCGTGCCGGTGGTCCTCCCCGCAGGTGGTGCCAGCTTCCATCATCCGAGGCTGCTGCACTATGCAGGACCTAATCCTTCCAACGGAACTCGCAAAGCCTGGGCGAACGAATTCCAGACCGCACCCCGGAAGCGTGCTACTCCTCACGATCGACCCTGGGTAAAAGCCGGGCAAGACGAGATGGCGAAACGTTTAAGCGAGCGCTAACAGGTCATGCCGACAATTGCGCGTGCGCTGATTGCCTCAGAATCCAAAACTTTCTCTGTTGAAGACATCAAACTTGGCGACCCGGGTGATCGAGAAGTGCTTGTTCGTATACGTGCAAGCGGCGTCTGTCATACCGATGTGGACCTGCTTCACCGGGGGTTCAGTCATGTCATGGGGCACGAGGGCGCCGGTGACGTGATTTCCTGCGGACCCGCTGTTAAGGGTATCGCACCCGGCGACAGGGTTGCGCTGAACTGGGCGATTCCCTGTCGAAACTGCTACCAGTGCAACCAAGGCCGACTCAACCTGTGCGAAGCTCGATTACAGATACCAAAAGAAAAACGTACGTTGCGCGGCGATCCAATCCCGGCATCTTTCGGTCTCGCCACACTGGCGACCCACACACTGGTTCCAGACGCAGCCATCGTACCCCTGGCCAAAGCGGATATCCCACCAACCTCTGCAGCCCTACTCGGTTGCTGCGTCATGACCGGATTCGGTTCGGCAACAAAAATTGCCAACATTAAAAAAGACACGTCGGTCGTTATCATCGGCACAGGCGCGGTAGGCTTGTTTGTCGTCCAGGGCGCAGCCAGTCGGGGCGCCAGAACAATCGTCGCGGTATGTGAATCCGGAACGACTTAAGATTGCGAAACGGCTTGGGGCAACCCATACAATCCTGGCCAGCCCGGCAGACCAGGGTTTGTTGCAGGCCGCAGACGAAGTCAGAAACCTGCTGGGCCGGCGTGCAGATATCGCCTTTGAATGCAGCGCCGTGGCGTCACTCGCTGCCGCACCGCTGGCAATGATCTGTAACGGAGGCATGGCCATCGCGGTCAGCGGATTCGAGGAGGTCGTCCCTATCGATATGCGCCTGTTTGAGTTCGACAAAACCTACATCAATCCGCTCTACGGGGGTTGTGATCCAGGGGCGGACTTCAACACCCTGCTCGCACACTACGCGGCCGGCACTCTGAAGATTGACGAACTGGTCACAGCCACCTACCCCCTGACAGCCGAGGGCCTGAATGCAGCGCTCGAAGCCATGCGTCTGGGCACCAATACCAAGAGCGTCCTCGTTCCCTAAAACCGGTAAGCAGCATGCCAGCGATTACCGAATCGTCCACGTCTGACCCTGACATTGTCAAATAACTTCAAGGTAATCCCGGTCCGGCAATTCCGGGAAGGGTGCTGTAGGCAGTGTCTGGTACCAGTAGGCCACGGACGCGATGTCATCCTGCAATGGCAGGTATCGCATATCTGTATCGACCCGCCATCCAAGAGCCTGCATGGTGACCCTGAAATCTTCTTCGAACCGGACCGGGTCCATGATATGCCAGCGATACATTCCGAATCGTTGCTGGGAACTGTACAATCCATCTGGCGTGATCACCTGCGGTAAACCCGCATAGGGGCTGTTGAACTCGTGGTAACCAGGCGCACGAGGTGATCCGGTTCGCAATCGCTGCTCCATCGATCCGGGATCAAAGTTGTAGGCCCCACAGAAATAGTCTTCCGTACCGGTGCCGCAGATCGTGGGAAATTCTCCGTCCCCATCCATGAAGAACTTGATCTCCCCTTCTCCCCACCAGCCGTTGTTGTTGACACCCCAGGCCATATAGGTCCCGACAAAGTGTCCACGCCCCTGGATGCCATCTACGATGGTGTAATCCTCCTTGTAGGGCAACGGATTCATGCGGCGAAACTGGGCATGGAAGTAGGCTGCGTCATCCTCCACATCTGTCAGTGCATAGTTGATCTGATAGTAGACAGAAATCTTCTCGGTCGACAGATTTTCCATTGTTACGCGAGCACGCTTGCGGAACGGCATTTCCCAGTAACAGTTAAATGCTCGCCCTGGATTGACGCACACAGCCAGTGATTCAACCCGGGCGTATTTTTCCCAGCCGTTGGCAAAGAAATCACCTGTCGGACACTCCACAGAAGGCTGTTCCTGATCATCCCAGTAGATACGGATGATGGAATGCCGCCACTTTCCCCGTGCCAGCGTCATCCAGATCTGTTGTATGGCCCCGGGGCCTTCGATATCGGCTAGTGTGAAGGTGTCACCGGGATCAATGAGGATGTAGGGGGAAACCTTCCAGCCTTGCCCAAGGTCACGGGCGGCATTTGCAGCAGCACCGTCTGTCGACATGCCACCCTTGCCTTTCTCACCTGAAAAATTTTCAGGGCTGATAGAACGAGACTTTGCCGATGATAATCTCGACAGGTTACCCAGATGCAGTCCAAGTCCTGAAAACGACATGTTCTTCCCCTCTTAAATCTGTGAAACGGCAGTTAGTGTATCGAATGCCATTACCCGACACACTAGTTTTATGAAATCGATTTCAAGCTATCCCAATTCTATTTTCACTCACCCAGCCGGGTCAGCTACCTCATCCTATTTCAACACTCTAGTTCAGGACACGCAGGAATTCTCATCCAATTCCATCCAATTCAGGACACGCAGCAAACTAATTCAGGACACGCAGGAATTCCCGGGTACCCTGCGCTCCAATTCAGGACACCCAGGAATTCCGAACCTAACCCTCGGTGTCCTGAACTTTCTTGGGTGTCCTGAATTGAGAATCCTGGGTGTCCCAAATTTGCCCTAGAATCCTGGGTGTCCCAAATTTGGAAGCTGAAATCCTGGGTGTCCTGGATTGGAATCCTGCTAAGCTACTGGGGTTGGAATGGGGGTGGAAATGGATTGGATGAGTGTGTTGTCGGTCGCACCTTATGACTGGCCGTCGATTGGTACCGCGATATTCTGTGGCACGATTGTGGGGCTTGAGCGCCAGGTCAGGGGCAAGCCGGTCGGCATTCGCACGGCATCGCTGATTACCCTGGGAACTTATGTTTTTCTCGCGACGTCATACCAGTTTACGAGCGACTCCGTGGATCCTTCCCGGGTGATTGGTCAGGTGATTACCGGCATAGGATTTCTAGGGGCCGGTGTCATGTTGTCCAAGGATGGTGCGATCGTCGGTGTTACCTCAGCCGCCTCGATATGGGTGCTGGCCTCGATAGGGGTGATGATTGCAACCGGATACCTGCTTCCAGCGATTAAACTGTCACTCCTCGTCGTGGCTATCCTCTATGGCGTGGATATGCTTGAAGAGCGTACCCGGGCGCTCGGCCGTGGTGTTCACTCCCGCGTGCGGAACCTGAAGCGTCGCAGCGATGATCGCAGGTTCGATGAGCCCTAGGCTTGAAGCATTCATAAGCCTGTCGAGTCCGCATTAGCTTAACTTTTCTGTCGCTGACGGGTAGTGTGCAGACCCCGGTATCACATTACTCCATACCCGCCCAATAGGCGTGCGTACCCACGCAAATTCTTTGCGGGAGTTCGATGCTCGCAATCGGGCCTGGCTCAATATCGTGTGCGTCGAAAATGAGGCATTGGGATGAGTCGGAATTCATATCAGTGGTAAACGTCAGCACATAACCATCATCCTCATCGATCCCATTGTCCGCTGGCGCCATCGGGCTTTCACTCGCGAACACGCCCTCCGGAAATTTGTAGTGCTGACGCTTTCCTGTTTGCGCATCGAGTCGCAATAATCCGTCAAACAGAAACCAACCCGGTTTTGTCGTCATGGCCCAGGAATACCGATAGGGTTTTCCGGCAACTCGTGGATTAATCATGCCAAATTCGGACAAAAGTTCTTCCAGCGGACCCTCTGTCACTGCGCCTGTCTTCAGATTAAAACGCCAGCGGTAGGCATGGGCACCGATGGCGTTGATGTCCAGAATTTCGAAGGGTGCGAGTCCCGCAGGCAGTCCCTTAGTTTTAACACCCCGCGCCGGGTCCTGTCGGTATCCGTCCAGGATCACCTCATCACCTGATTCATACGCGTTTATCCAGTGCAAAACATACCCAGGCCTGGCCTCGAACCAGACTACATCCTCGGGCTGTCCGCGACGCGGCACAATGGCAAAACGACTCGGTAAGCGGTGAAAACGAACGGCATAGGCACCATGCGACAGCGCATCCGCATCCCAGAACAGCGGCAGGTCATTCAGTATGGCGTAGTGATCCGTGAACGCCATATCATGAGGCAATCGCGGTCCCGGCAAGGCAATGGGTATGTAGTGCACAAGTGCGCGATGCCGGTCAACAACACCATAATGCATATACGGGGCTTCGGTTGAATAGTTAAAAAACAACATTTCACCAGTAGCCTCATCCACCTTTGTATGCGCTGAAACGCCCCAACCCGGCGTTAAGTCCTGCGTCCACGACGCTTTACCCAGAGGTTGCAGGGTCCTCGGATCATGTTCATAAATATCGCCGCACTGGTAGAAACTGGTGGCCGCAATACCGCCATGCACAACCACATCAGTGCTCGAGGAATCCTTTAATCGCGTGCGTGCACCCCAACCATCGCGTAAAGATTTTTCCGGACGTTCACGTAGGCCAGCCCACAAGGGCCCGCCTGCTTTATTTTCCGCCGCAAGCCCTTCGGTCAATATAAATCGATTACGGTACTCGCACCGACCATTCTCAAAACAAAGGGAATGCAGCATACCGTCGCCGTCAAATGGATGGTAACGACCCAGTGAATCGTGCACTGGGTTTTCGGTATTGCGAAGATAAACGCCATTTAAATCAGCAGGTATTACACCGTTAACTACCGGTTCGATGACATCATACTCACGCATGTTTGGCTGCCAGGGTCCGGTACGATAAGGATGATCATCGTGGCGTGGAAGTGTGCTTTTCGCTTCACTGATGAGTGTTGATTTCATGGATGGCTCCTATTTTCCTGCCCGTCTGATAGCATTGCCTGTCGAAAAGGGTCATTAGCGAGTGCGGTGATAGACATAATCTTCTCGCTCACTGGATCCGGCAATCAACCCCTGTGTGATAGGTGCGCGGGTCCTGTTTACTTCGGCGTGGACGTCAAGCGCGGCCTGATCAGCCCAGCGTTCCAGCAATGTTAACTTGTCACCGTCCAGCGCACTTTGGAAAACTTCAAACTGCTCACAACCAGGTTCCGCCATCACTTCCTGGCAGCGGGTTTTCAGCAAAGCCGCTAGTTCACCGCCGCGGCCGGGCGCTGATGTTAGCGTAATTATCAAACGGATGGACATGGTGGCTTCCTGTATTGAATATTGAAATGTAAACGCGCTGCCGATACTAACCCTAAGCGCGCCCATACCCGACAGCCAATTTCAACAGGCGAATACCAATTGAGTAACTGATATGTTAATGGCATTCATCGCTTAGAGTGTCATCAGGTTAACACTCAGGAAGTGAATGCAACAATCAAACGGGAGAAACTCAATGGGCGACAAATTCAAAGGTAAATCAGCGATCGTTACTGGTGGCGGTAGCGGTATTGGTCTGGCTTGCGCCAGGTCGTTTGTTGCGGAAGGTGCGAACGTGCTGATCATGGGGCGAAATGAAGAGAAGCTGCAAAAAGCGTCGGAACAGCTGGCCCTCATTGATAACGCCGGAAAAGTATCCTGGTTCGTGGGTGACGCTGGCATAGAGTCGGATGTCAAAAATGCAGTCAAGGCAGCGTCTATTAACGGAGCGCTCGACCTCGCCGTTGCGAATGCCGGTACTGGTGGGCTCAGCCCCATCCTGCTGACGGAAAGTGAAAGCTGGGACGGAATCATGCAGACCAATTTAAGTGGCACCTTCTATCTGATCAAACATGCTGGTGTCGCGATGGCCCGGTCCGGCGGTGGTGCGATTTGTGCCATATCCTCAATCGCAGGGGTGCGAACCCATCGATTCATGGGTGCCTACTGCGTCAGTAAGGCAGGTATCGATATGCTCGTTCGAAACAGCGCCGATGAACTGGGTGTCGCGAACATTCGGGTCAACAGTGTTTGCCCTGGTCTGGTGGACACGGAACTAGCCTCCGGTCTCATGACCACCGAGGTTGTCTATGAGGATTATATGGATTGCATGCCGCTGTCGCGACACGGCAGGCCGGAGGACATAAGCGAGGCAGTACAATTCCTGTGCAGTCCGGAAGCGAGTTGGATAACCGGTGTTGTACTGAGCGTGGATGGCGGACACCATCTGCGTCGCGGCCCGAATGTCGAGCCATTTTCCAGAATGCTGTTTGGTGATGACGCGACTGAGGGAAGAGTCTGATGATCGGTAGAAGGGTTCATTGCCTTACTTCGAACCAGGGGAGGAGGCTGCTAGTCTTCATAAACAACCATACAGCGTACTTCGATACTCCAGCGGTCCGCTGAACCTGGTTTAACGGTGGGATCAACAAACGCACTGTGAAAGCTGAAGGTACAGGGCGCATCTGGCTCGTGAGAATCCGGCAGTCTTCCGTTTGATCGCGCCAGCGGACCGGCAGAATCCCATTGTTTGATCAGCAGCACCTCGTCACGGGTCATTTCAGGGTAATAGTACATTGTGTGCTGTGGAGAATATTTGGAGAAATAGTTCTCGCCAATGCGGTCTGCGTAATGGATCTCGAACACTACAAGCTCATCAGGTTCCACGGTTTGTGCATCACACAGGGCGACGGGGTGCGTCACCACGGGATCATCTGATATGTTGCGCCAGACATTGATGATCGCAAACCGTTTACCGGACGCCATCGTCTTCCGGACTACCTCGTCAGGAATCAAGGCAGTTTGATCAGGCAGAAATCCTTTCAAGGTATCGTTTCCAGCTGGAGGCTGAGCCAGTTGCCGGAACCTTTCTGGTCCCGACCGCAACGTGTAGTCCCCATGCACAAGATGGGCGGGTCCCTGCACGTTCTGCCCCCCTGCTACTCGTTCGCCGCTTTTCTTGCCGCTCGCAGATCGCACATTGTGATCAAACGCGTAGGCCTGCGCGCCGGTGATTTTGCTGACGAGCTTTTCACACTGCGCGTAGTAATGCTGCACAACAGCCGGGTGATCGCGCAAGTCCAGGGTGCCATCGGCAAGCGGAGCATGGATAAGTTCAAATCCATTTTTCTCGCAGCAGGGTTGTCGGTCAGGCGAATTTCGAGCGTTAAGGACAGGTAAGGTAACAGCCTCCAAAACCACCCCTCGAGATGACTTCGTGTTGCCGTCAGCATCACGTTCAATCATCACCTGGTTGTTTCGAAACAATGATGACGAGATGGTACTGGCGATATATCTGAATTCACCCTGGGTTGAATTATCAGGCTGAGTTGTCTGGTCACTCATCGTTTTTACTCACGTGCTTTTCTGTCAGGATCAACGCAATCACACACGAATTACGTCGTTTACGAAGTCTACACCCGGATGCCTTAAAAACACCCGGCTTAAAAAAAGATAAGACCACTCACGTGGCACATGACCCACCAACACTGTCGTGAATGTTCAAATTGCAGCCAGTTTTATCATGATAAAGTCAGCCCTCAACTCAACTCATCGAGCAAGCAAACGGCTTCGATACCAGCACATGACCGACACAATTATTATTCCAAATCGATTTCGCGGGCCACCGAATTCTGGTAACGGAGGATACGTCGGTGGATTGTTCAGTTTAATTGTCGATCCATTTTCCCGGAACGAGACTGAAGTCACATTGCGAGCTCCTGTACCTCTGGACAAACCACTTACCGTGACCAGATCCGGGAGTTCGGCAAGCATCACCGAGAACGGCACACTGATCGCAGAAGTAAAGCCCACGACGCTGGAACTGGAACTCGCCTCCATGCCGCAATGGGACCTGGTCAGCGCGGCCGCGACAAGTTCCCTCTCCTTCACTGAAAGCATCCACGACCAGTTCCCTGGACGACTGGGGCTTCATCCAACCTGTTTCTGCTGTGGCGCCGAACACGAGGATGGAGCCAGGGTATTTGCCGCACCCGTGGGCAAGCTGGTGGCGGCGATCTGGCAAACTTCAATTGACTGGGCAAGCGAAGATGGGCTACTTCCCATTGAATACCTGTGGACCGCCATGGATTGCCCTGGTCAATTTGCCTACATGGCCATGGGTATCAGAACCGGTATGCTCGGTCGTATCTCAGCAAAGGTCCATAAACGCCCAATGGCGGGAGAACCGCTGCTCGTTTCTGCCTGGCCGATACAGGTAGATGGTAAGAAACACTTTGCAGGTGCAGCCATTTTTGACGCATCAGGCAGGCTGTACAGCGAAGCCGTGACCGTCTGGATAGGTCGAAGAGATTGACACATCGGGCAGCGCAGTACACTACTGCGGAGAGGAGATAAGACAGGCAAGCCGGGTTTCTACGAATTTTTTGTGGCAAGGACTTCATGAGTAAAGCAATTCTCCGTGTTGTGGCTGGGCTAGTGGTTGTCATCATGCTGGCCTTCTGGGGTTTGTTCCTGTCGCCAAGACCGCCGCTCACAACTGACCCGGAAACGCTGGCAGGTGATGGCAGTCTGATTAATTATTGCGCGTTACCACAGCTGGATGGCAGCGGTAAATTGGCGGTGGACATCGCCAAGGGTAATACCCCCGGTTGCAGCTATCGGCATTTCCCGTTACCCGTTCTCGCTGCTTGTACCGAGCCGCTGATTGGCGGCGCGGATGATATCCGCGGTCTGTGGCAGGCGGTCGAAGGCGGACACCCTGACCATGTGGAACGCATCGAACAATGTGGTGGTCGGGTCGTCGTGACCAGCAGCGGCATCATCCATGACTCGGGTCCAAACAGCACCCTTGGGGAAAACACTAACGACACCCAGGGGTCGGTGCTATTCAAGATTGGTGACACTCCCTACTGCCCAAGAACATCTGCACGCATGATCTGGAATCAGGGAGTACTGGAATTTCATGCCTTCGGATGGGGTCCGGTCGTGGTCCGACGATATCTCGACGGTGAACAACTGGTCTGGGAGTACGCGGATGGGACCGTGACTCGCATGAACCGGATATGTTCATTGCCGCCGGATCAGAAATATCCAAAGCGTCGTGGATTCTAATCAGCAAAGGCGGCAAAACGCAGTCAATTTTAGGTACGGCCAAGGAGAAACATGATGAATCGATTGGACGGGAAGGTTGCAGTCATCACCGGCGGGGCTGGCGGTATCGGCAAAGCTGCCGGAAAGCTTTTTGTGGCCGGGGGAGCCGATGTGCTTCTCGTCGACCTTGATGAGCAGGCACTCAAAGCAGCCTGTCAGGAAATCGGTAGCAACAAAGTCAGTTATTGTGTCGCTGATGTCACTATTGCTGCAGATAACCATGTAATGATCAGTACCGCAACAGAGCGTTATGGGGGTGTCGATGTTTTTCTTGCCAACGCCGGTATCGAGGGAGATGTGGCATCTATTGTCGATTATGATGAACGTCGCTTCGATCAGGTCATGGCGGTCAATGTGAAAGGACCCTTTCTGGGGCTGAAGGCGGCAATACCTGCAATCGACAAACGTGGTGGTGGCAGCATTATCATTACCTCAAGCGTTGCAGGCGTTGGTGGTGGTCCGAATGTTGCGCCTTACGTGACGTCCAAACACGCGGTCATTGGCATGATGAGGTCAGCTGCCAAAGAGTGTGCACCGATGAACATCCGGGTTAACACCGTCAATCCGTCTCCGGTTGAAACGCGCATGATGCGAAGTCTCGAGGAAGGAATCGCTCCTGGCCAGCCTGAAATCGCGCGAGAACAATTGCGCTCGCGCATTCCCCTGGGGCGTTACGCCGAGCCGGAAGACATCGCCAGAATCATGCTTTTTCTGGCATCGGATGACAGCGCGTTTGTCACGGGTTCTGTCTATATGGCTGATGGAGGGTCCACGGCTTGAAGCCACGATCTTAAGAGCCCTCGACGCCACAACGCCGCCAGGCATACACTGATTGCTATAATCGAAGGTAGATTAAAATGTCTCTAAAAACGTCTGCGAAAATGGCCGAAGGCCTGATTGATCGATGGTTGGATTATCAGACTTATATCCGCGAGTTACCGGGCCTGTCCGTTGGAATTGATATTGAAGGTGAAACGGTCTTTCAGAAATCTTACGGGTATAGCAACGTCGCACAACAAACCCCAATGACACCGGAAACACTCTTCCGCATCGCTTCCCACAGCAAACTCTTTACCGCCAGCGCCATCATGCGCCTGTTTGCATCCGGCAAACTTCGGCTGGATGACCCTGTAGTTCAGCATCTCGCCTGGTTTCGATCGGAGGCTGACCCAAACCTCGAACATGTCACGCTCAGGCAATTGTTATCGCATTCCTCCGGTATGAATCGCGATGGCAACACCGCCCACTGGGCCGATGATCGTTTTCCTGAACTGGACGAAATCAAGGCACAGACAGAAAACGGATTGAGCTCCTATGACTCGCTCGAATACTGGAAATACTCGAACATGGGATTCACAGTCCTCGGCCAGGTCATTGAGGCGGTCACCGGGCAATCCTTTGAAGACGCTGTGCGTGAACTGGTGATTGCTCCTATGGGCCTTGACAACACCGCGCCTGATATTGAACCAGGTCGACTCTCCGATCATGCCACGGGCTATGGTCGAAAGTTGCCTCGAAAGGAGCGAGAGACGTTCGCTCACGTCCGCGCAAACGTCATGAATTCAGCGACCGGTTTCAGCAGCAACGTCCCTGACATGATTCGCTTCTATCGACATCACCTTTATGGCGATGAATCATTTCTCGCGGATCGCCACAAACGCGAAATGCAGCGCCCTCAATTTATCGATGACGTGTATAAATGGGGGCTGGGCTTCGAACTCGGTGAATCCTCCGGTGTAAAATTTGCCGGGCACGGCGGTGGATATCCCGGATTCATCACCTATTCATTCATGTGCCAGGATCCGAAACTGATCGTGGTCGTTTTAACCAACGCGTTGAACCCATTCCCACAGGAAATCGCCCTTGGTTTGCTTGATATCATCCAGACCGTGGCCCGATCCGAGGAGAAGCTGATGGAGGACAATGAGGCTGATCTCGAATGGCTGGAACGCATCTCCGGATTCTATGCCATGCGCTGGGGCGTCAATCTGCTGCAGCGAGTTGGCAATCGGATGGTGCTGACGATTCCGGATTTACTGAGACCCTCCACCGGAATGTCGCTCGGCGAGCAGGAAGGTAATCGGTTTCGCTGGATAAGCGGGATGCAAAACGGGATATTTGGTGAATCACACACCATTGAAGAAATCGATGGTGAAACCGTGATGCGTCGGGGAGACACCGTCACCAAGGCGTTCAAGTTCACGTACTGATCCTGTTACGTGTCCCGCCTGTGCTTCGAAGCGCACAATCAGCCTGATCTTCGGCGCCTTTAAAATTTATAGGAAATACTTCTTGCCTAGGTAAATATTTTTTCCTATAGTGCGATTTATGCGTAACGTGATGTCGATCAGTTCTCTTGAAGCCGTTCAGGCCATGAACCACCCGGTCAGGAAGCAGGTGCTGGAAGCGCTGCGAACACCGAACACGGCCGCAAATGTTGCGCGGGAAATGAAGCTCACACGCCAGAACGTTAACTACCATCTCAAGGCACTGGTTCGGGTCGGACTCGCCACCCACGCTGGCGAGCGCCGAAAGGGCAATTTTCTGGAACAGCTTTACCAGTCAGTTGCCCGGCGTTTTGTTATATCACCCGGCGTAGGCTGGGACCCGGAAACGCTCGCTGAAACACTCCGTCAGCAGACCTCACTTGCCAATCTCGCCCGCGTCGGAGAATCGCTACTCCACGATGCTTCAGTTTTGCTTGAACGCGCTGCAGACGGAGCCGTTGAAGCACCTTCCTCAGCGATTGAAACAAAACTTAAATTTGCCGGTGCGCAAGCGCGGCAACAATTTATGCGCGAATATATGTCCGCGGTGACCCCGCTTCTCAAGAAGTGGGGCGCGGCAGAAGGTGAGGCTTACAAACTAACCCTGATGATTTACCCCCTGGTTGAAGAGGATGAAGACAATGACTAAAAATTCACAATTCACAACATCATCTGTGAACAGGCAGGATGGATTCGAACGCACCTTTGTCGTTGATGTGGATCCTGATGCTGTATGGCAGGCCGTGGCAAGAGCAGCGCCCGCCACTGAAGCCGGCGTGAGGCAGTACCATATCCCAGGGCTTGAAGCGGTCTGTTCTGAAATCGAGTGCAAACCTGGTGAGTTTCTGCGCATGAAAAAGGAAGAAGAACCCTGCAAGGGCACTGAAGTCATCATCGCCCTCGAACACGCGGGCAGCGGGACAAAAATCACCGTGGTACAGGCCGGGTTTGGACCTTGGCTGCCTGATGTGATTGAGTTGTTTGGCTATGTCTGGAATATGATCATCGCAGACATGAAACTCTATATTGAAACCGGTTTGCAGATTAAAACGCACCTGTTCGAACCGGACGATCAACCAACCGTCTCACTGGGTTGTAACACCAGCGAAAACCTGACAGGTCTGCTGGTGGTCGATACAACTAAAAATGGTTTTTGTGAGCAAGCGGGGGTAGAAAAAGGAGATGTGTTGCTGCAGTTAAACGGTGTCCGGCTGCTGAACGGGATGTTACTCACGAACCTGTTAAAAATGGTGGCCCCAGGCGCAACACTCGAGTTGGTCTGGGCACATGATCGCCAGTTAAAAACCCGGAGCCTGTCGGTCTAATGGTCCGGCGTAATCGTGTCGGTTCGAAAATCAGCTTATCGTCGAATCATCTGGATTCGGCTTGTCGTACAAACCTGAAAATCCCGAGCCGTTGCTCGAGATGGCACTTCGAATGTCTGAATTTGCTTAACTAAGCGCCATTCGGTCCGGACCCCTAACGGATGCGTGGTTGATCGTCCAGCAGGAGTTGACCTATCGCCTGTTCGGTCGCCCTTTCAGAGGCAACCATAATCGTCGATAGCAGGTGAGTTTTGTCCACAATGACCGGGTTGGCAGGTAAACTCAATCAGCCAGCGGCGAACCTCCTCGAGGCAAAGATGCAAAAACACAAACGAATCTGTCCCATTTGCGAAGCAGGATGTGGGCTCATCATCGGCAGCGACAATCGCGATGTTATCGCTGTGGAACCCAACCGGAACGATGTGTTCTCCACTGGACATATGTGCCCGAAAGGGGTTTCGCTCAAGGAACTGGACGCCGACCCTGATCGTCTGCGTCGTCCACTCATCAGAACTGACGGCGAGTTGAGGGAAGCCACCTGGCAACAAGCCTGGACACTTGTGAATGAGCGATTAAATGAGATTCGCACACAATATGGCAATGATGCCATAGCGTTTTACATCGGAAACCCTACCGCACACAACGTGGGACTCGCCATGGGTCTGGGCATTTTTGCCGAAGCAGTTGCCTCCCGCAATATTTTCAGTGCCGGAAGTGTTGACCAGCTACCCAAGCAACTGGCCTCGGAACTCATGTTCGGTGACGATATGGCAATTCCCGTTCCCGATATTGAGCGTTGTGATCTGCTGGTTATGTTGGGTGCCAACCCGGTGGTTTCAAATGGCAGCTTGTGGATGGTGCCAAAGTTTCGGGAAAAGCTGCGGGATCTGCATACACGTGGCGGCAAACTCGTAACCGTTGACCCGCGATTGACAGAGACCGCGAGGCTGGCAGATACGCACCTGGCAATAATTCCGTCTACAGATGCCTGGCTTCTGATCGCAGTCATCAATGAATTGAAGCTCCTCGGCTGCCAGATTCCCGACCACTATCGGACCCGGAATGCAGACAAACTGTTTGCAAGCCTGGCTGCCTTTTCCATCGAAGAAACCGCTGTCCGAACGGGAATTAGTGCCGATGCAATCAGAGCCTTAGCCATGCAACTGCGGGAGGCACGGACGGCCGCGGTTTATGGCCGGATCGGTACGACGTTGCAACAGTTTGGTACCTTGACCAGCTACCTGGTGGAAGTCGTCAACATCATGACCGGGAACCTGGATCGTGCCGGTGGAGCCATGTTTCCGGAACAGGCTTTTTCGGTCCCTGCTGAAGCTCGCACCTCGCCTCGTTTCAACCGCTATCAGAGTCGCGTCTCTCGCTACCCTGAGGTCATGGGCCAGATGCCCGCGGTGGCACTTGCCGAGGAAATGGAAACCGCCGGTGAAGGACAGATTCGGGCACTGGTTTGTTTCGCCGGTAACCCTGTCGTGAGCAATCCGGACAGTGACAGGCTCGAAGCTGCGATCCAGGGATTGGACTTCATGATTTGCGTGGACATATACCACAACGAAACCACCAGGCTTGCCGATGTGATTCTGCCGGGTAGTTCACCGTTTGAGGAAGGTCATTACGACTCGTTCCTGGGCGCGATGGGTTACCGCAATTCAGCAAGATACTCACCACCATTGTTCGAATCCGCGCATCCGTCCGAATGGGAAATTGGAATGATCCTTGGCTACGTCGCCGCTAACAAATCAGTCCCGACTACCGATGAACTAAGAGCATTTGAGGACAACATCGTTGCAGCATCCGTCTCCCGTTACGCCCATGATGCCACCGGAGCGCTCCACCATCGGGATGTCCAGGAAATCATGGCGTTGATCGGCCCCGACTCCGGTGTAGAACGCTTGCTGGATCTTGGTATTCGTGCAGGACAATGGGGCGACCACTTCGGCACTGGTGATGGACTTACGTTACAAAAATTAATTGATGAGCCGGATGGTATTGACTTCGGTCCGATCCGCGATCAGCGGCTGGCCGAACTCATGGACAGATCTTTCATCAATCTCGGGGCCGACGAGATTCTGCACGACATTGAAAAATTGCGCACTCAGGATTCCCCTCCGCGATTTCAAATGATCGGCCGTAGAAGCGTGAACAGCAACAACTCCTGGCTTCGAAACCTACCCATGCTCGGAAAGGGAAGGAAAACCTGCGTCCTTGAAGTCCACCCGACCGACGCCAGTGAACTGGGAATCAAAAACGGAGAGACGATCAAGGTTAGCTCGCCCGCGGGCTCGGTGCTGGTTGAGGTAGCCGTTACCGACAAGATCAGGCAAGGTGTGGTCAGCCTGCCTCATGGTTTCAGTGAGGACAAATTGATCGATCAGAAAAACGCGATTCAAGGCGCAAATTATAATCGTCTCGTCAGCACCGATCGTCAGGATTCCATTAGTGCCACTGCCGCCCTGAACGGGTTCGAGGTGACGCTTTCGACCTTGTCGATCGTGACGAGTACCTAACGACTCAACGCTGCTGAAACTGGCGCCGTCGCTCCTCGCGCGCGGCCTGAACTTCATCGAATATACTCTTTGGTTCGATCGACTTTGAGCCAGGCGATATCACTTCATCAATCCGTTCAGTTTGAATTCGATAAACAACTCCATCTGACGCCCTGCGCAGGAACCCATAATCAACCAGGTAACGTCGTAGGGTCACATAATCGAATCCCGTACTGGAGGCGATGTCTTCGAGCCACCTTGACAGATGTATATTAATTTCCGACTCATCAAAGATTCCATCACGGGTAAGGCCGATCAATGACAACGCCATCACCACCTCCGCGTCGCCGCGTTTTTTTGGCAGACGGCGCATCACACCACCATGAAACAGCCTGCGGAGTATTTCGATAACAGCATCTTGTTCAATCATTTGAGCGATCCACTAAAGGAGAACAACCGGAGTTGCACAGTATATTTCAATCCGGCCGTCAGTCGTCGCTGATTTGGTCATACGTTTATGTCAGGGGCAGGTTCATCCGCCTTCGTAAATCAGTTCTCCACGCTGAAGTTTGGCGGCAATGCGAGCAGTCTGCTGGCCGGCACGGCGCGTCGGGCAGTGCGCCGCCAGATTTCTGACCACACCCACCATGATATTCTCAATCACCTGTTGATCGTCCCAGAGACGGGTCTGTGCAGTTGCGGCATCGAGCACCTGCAGGCAATGAAAATCCAGATCTTCACGGACAGTCGCAAGCGCCAGCCTGTCGATCAACAAACCAAGGTCCAGGTTCAGGGAAATATAACGACTAACAATATTCGCCGCATCGTCAATGCTCGCCCGCTGATCCAGTTGCGCTGTGAGCAGTTCAAGCAGCTCAGCCTGCCCGGATGGTAAGGTGCTCTCGGCTTTATTTTCCGACGGCAGGCGGGCTGCGGGGACATTCAAAAATCTGTCCATGTAGACCGCCATCGCTGCCTGGAACAGGGTGCGAACCACCTCCGGCGAAGGGCTTCGATTAATTGCCTGCCAGGCAGCATTTGCATGAATAAAACTGTGTTGGGGATTAAACCAGTCGGTCACCTCATTCGAAATCGCGAATCTCGCCAGGCGTAGAGCCGCCGCATAGCTCACTTCGCGCGCCAGTATCATTGGCGCGACGTTTTCGATCAGTGCCTGCTTAAGCGCGGTAATGATAGCGATGGGATCCTCACCCAACAGGATCGCCAACAGGTCATCCGGTCGCTTACCGGTTCCGTCATTTCGATCCAGGATACCCGGCAGCTGTTCATCGATCGCGGCAAGTGGCTCCACGAGTTCCAGTGGGTGATGCCAGTTAGTGCTTTCCTCCTCACCGCGTGCCTGCGTTAGTCCGCGGACCAGCAAGGGGTAAAGACGCTGTGCCTGCTCCGCTCCAAGCAATGCAGAAAGCTGGAAGACCTTATTGCAATCCTCGAGTAGATGACCTCCGTTGGCGTAGAGCCGCTGACTTGCGACACTGAAAACCAGGTCCGCCAGATCTTCATCGTTTGAGTGCTGCAATCCTGTGAGCAGAGTTCGTTCCGCTCCGTCCATGTGGCGGGTCCTGACCCACTGGTGTAACCACGCCTTTAGCTGGTCATGGTCATAGTCAGTACCGCCGAGCGCATCCTTACCCCGGTATGGCACCGCACTCGCGGTTTCGTTAGAAATCTGGCGAGTCGCATAGAGTAAACCCTGATAGGCAGTATCACTGCTCAACTTTGGAAACAGGTTCGCTATACAACCAAGGCGTATCAATCCTTCGCTCATTTGATTCAGGTTTTGCGCCGCGAACCTGACCACCGCGTCCAGCAGCGGCTTTGGATCAGCATCTATGTCCAGCAGGGATAACAGGCTTTTTGCCTGCACGAGCCCTATGTTCTGTTCGATGCCCTGGATTAACCTGCGCCTGTAAAAATCAGCACCTCTTATTTCCATGGGGTCAGGCGAAACCAATACCATGCCATCTTCAACGAAGGTCTCGAATTTAAGCACGTCGTCCGCCCAGAGATCGAAAGTGCAACCGCTGGCGAGATCAAATCGTGCCTGATGCCAGTGACAGGTCAGGATACCTGCTTTGACCGAACCCCGGTCCAGCGGGAAGCCCATATGCGGACAGCGATTATCAACCGCATAAACGCTACCATTTTCCTCGAATACAACAATATTGTGGTTTCGTCCTCTGACGACCCGTGGACCGGCACTCAATTCCAACAGGGTCGCGACGTTTATCGCACTGGTTGATGCATTCATGGCAGTTTCATCCAATATAAGAAAGTAATAACTTTACTATTTAATAGTCCCATGTCAACGACAAATTTACATCGGGACTGTTTAATACTTCAGCGATCGGCTGATTCCAAAGGTCGCCTGCCAATTTCGTTATCTCCCCGAAAGCTTGCTAATCATTTCGCTGTCCGCACTCACTCGCCACAAACGCAGTGATAGCAGGACTGCTGCAGTGCCAACGCCCCCGGCCAGGCCAAGCCAAAAGCCATAAACACCCATGGGCTCACCGATCAGACCAAAGCCAAGGATACATTCCAGCGGCAGGCCGACTAC
Source organism: Gammaproteobacteria bacterium (assembly GCA_021773555.1). Classification (GTDB taxonomy): domain Bacteria; phylum Pseudomonadota; class Gammaproteobacteria; order Pseudomonadales; family Azotimanducaceae. Next base: position 12,492 of record JAJFKA010000006.1, on the reverse strand, counting down.
CCAGTAGCTAAAGAGCGCTATCCACATGGGTATCCTTGTGTCTTTATAACCCCTGAGCGCACCAACCGCCGTTGACTGAAGCGCATCAAACAGCAGGAAAAAAACCACGAACAACAACAATGTCTGAGAAAGCTCTACCACGGCCGCCTCGCTTGTATAGAAGCTGACCAGGTGAGCGCGCAGAAAAAAGATCAGCAGTGATCCTGACACGGCCACCAGCGTCGTGGCGCAGATGGCGATGGCAGCCGTGGTTCGCGCCCCGGTGACTTCTCCGGCGCCAACCCTGAATCCAATTCTGATGGTTGCCGCCATTCCCAGTGCCAGGGGCAGCATGAACACCAGACCATTCAGGTTCATTGCGATATTGTGCGAAGCAACGACACCGGCACCAAACCTTCCGAGCAGCAGAGTTGTCAGTGAGAACAAACCCATCTCAGCGAAGATCGTGGCGCCGATAGGAAGTCCAATGATGAGCAGTGCCTGGATTCTTCTGCCATCGGGCCAGCTGAATCGACTCATCCAGCCGGTCACCACAAAGCGCCTGCGGGTTACCACCAGCAAAATCAGGGCAAGTTGAAACCACATGATAATTGCCTGCGCAACACCACAGCCAACGCCACCCATTTCGGGCAACCCCAGTTTGCCGTAGATCAATATGTAGTTGAGCGGAATTTTCAGCAACAATGCACAGACCGAAATCAGCATCGCCGGACGCGTGAAACCAATGCCATCGGCAAGAAACCGCAAACAAAAAAAACACATCAACGCAGGCACGCCAAAACCTGTCATTTTCAGATAAGGAATTGATATCGCGGCTGCGGCCGGATCAACATCCATCCAGGCATACACCGGGCCAATATAATTCAGGATCAACGCCGCAGTGACACCACCCACTAACGCGATCCACAATCCCTGCCTGATGACCTCGCCTATTTCCGAATATTCCCTGGCACCATTAAGCTGTGAGACCGTTGGGGTCACCGCGTGGATCATTCCCATCATCAGCATCATCACTGGCCACAGAACACTGCCACCCAGCGCCACACCTGCCAGATCCACCGAACTATATTGTCCGGACATGACCGCATCGGTCACACCCATGCCCATCTGCGCTAACTGAGCACCCATCAGCGGCAGCGCGAGTTGGAAGAGTTTTCGAATCTCGTGAACAATACCCGGCGATTTATCTACCGCAGTTTCACTCATCAGGGTGCCTGGCTGTCAATTTCGCATCATAGCTGACTACGACTGGCCATGGTCAGCAAAGTAAAAAGAGCGCTACCTCACTACCCGGTCATATTGCGTGATTGTCCCGTCCATGTTTTAGTTTGCAACGCGGACGCGCTGATGTAATCGGAATAGCAGGAGGCGCAGGTTATCACCGCAGATGTGACTAACCGGGTGAGCCGTTAATTGTCGATCGGGTCACGGACAGACCTGTCACATAAACTGCTCGACCAACCCGCTTCGATCCTACAGGAGAGACAACCATGCCAATTCTTGCCGGAACGGGCAAAGGTGTTTACGCCCTTGCTGAAAATACAGATCCCAGACCTGTGCTCGACTGTCGGGGCGTGCGCGAACTGGTCAGAATTAATAAGCGAATTTTTGCCGGGACCGGTGCTGGTCTTTTCTGCTCAACTGATGATGGCGAGACCTGGTCAGCAGCGGCAATGGCCGATCATGAAATATGGCAGGTACGAGCGACGAGTGACGGCATTCTTTATGCAGGAACTCAGCCTGCCGGTTTGTTCAGAAGTGATGATAACGGCGAAACCTGGCACGAAATTGATTCGTTTCGCTCGGCCCCCGGCGCCGATCGCTGGTGCATACCGGTCGATCCCCCCGTCGCGGCCCGCGCCCGGGCGCTGGTAATCAACCAGGACAATGCCCGGCAGATGCTGGTGGGTGTCGAGGTTGGCGGCATCATGAACACCGACGATGGTGGTCACACCTGGACCCTCAGCTTGCCCGGTAATAATCCGGATCTGCATATGTTATGTGCTCATCCCGAAGAGGCTGATACCCTGTTCGCGTCCACTGGCTACGGCCGCCTGGATGGTGTCGCAGAGATGATCGAGGGAAATGCTGGCGTATTCAGGTCGAATGATGGTGGAGCAACCTGGCAGTATGCCTGGGCCGGTATAACACCTCGCTATTCACGTCCGATGTGTATTGATCATCGTGCGCCTTACGGCCTGACAGTCGCGAGCGCGCCGACCGCTTTTTCTCACTACCGGGATGATGGCGGCGCTAAAGCCATGTTGTTCCGTTCAACCGATCAGGGGAATTCCTGGCGCTCTTTGTGTGACCAGGCGCATTCCCCGGCCCGGGAGAATTTCCATGGCCTGACCGTTGATCCCACGGAGCCCGGCAGCGTGTTCGTTGGCACGGATACTGGTGAAGTCTGGAGAGTTTCCGATGATGCCTGTTGGCAATTAATCGGCACAGGCATGCCGATCGTCTTATCGGTCGCTGCCTGGCGCTAACCCGCTGGGCCACCAAACCGGGGCAGACTGCCCCAGATAAGGTTCAAACCCGCAACATGTCTCACCAGACCGAAGCGATCGCTTAATTCAAGCGCTTGCTTGATTGAATGAAGAATTTGCGCTAAGGTCAGCCTCCTCGCGCTATGCGCATCAGTTTATTAAAAACAGGATCGCCGTGACATCCAGGAAAACCATCGGACCGACAGCAGCGGGCGACGCCCGAGAGCGTATTGTGCTGGCCGCCTCAAAAGTGTTCGCAGCAAAAGGCTACGGCCAGGCGTCCACACGGGAGATTTGCAAATTGGCGGAAGTGAACGTGGCGAGCATCCACTACTACTTCGGCGATAAGGCGTCTTTGTATCGAGAGTTGTTTACGATTCCCGAGCAGGCAGTCCAGTTACCCACGGAACTTGATGACCCGACCACCTCCCTCATCGATGGCCTCAGTGCTTTTTATCAGCATGTGATGGGATTCGTACTCGCGTCAGAAAGCAGTAGCCAGTTACGGCTTCTGTTTCTCAGAGAGCAGGTTGAACCTTCCGGCCTGCTTGAACCCGATCGGGTAGGTATCATCGGTCTGTATCACGCGCAACTTGTCCGCTTCTTATCGTTGCACCTGGAGCTTGAAACAGCTGACAGCGGCGTGCACCAGCTGGCATTTACTTTGTTGGGAATGGCCATGGTTTTTTATGTGGAGCGAGCAACTGTGCAACGCCTGACACCGGGCCTCATTGGATCTCAACATGAAGTGGACGAGACGGTAATCCGACTCGTGTCCCATGCGTCCGGCGCAGTCAACGCCGAACGGGAACGTCGACAGGAGGAGCCGAAGTGACCATAGCGAACCTGCTTAGATCACGCATCACCGCAATCGGCTTTGTCATTGTTCTGCTTGCTGGTGCAGTTACTTCTATCGCTTTGCGTAGCGACGAAGAATCGACGCAGACCAGCGACAGCGCGATGGCACCAAACATAACAGCTGCATTAACCGTGTCGATTGTTCAGCCAACGAATGTTGTCTGGCCAGAAGTCGTGACCGCCAGCGGTGCTATCGCACCCTGGCAGGAAGCGACTGCAAACGCCGAGATCGGGGGAGCAAGAATCACCGAGGTGCTTGTTGATGTCGGCGATCAGGTGAACGCAGGCCAACTACTGGCTAGATTCGACGCCGCTCAAATCAAGGCTGTACTGGCACAGCAACGGGCCGCACTGGCAGACGCCGAGGCTCGTCTGGTGGAAGCTGTTGCTAACGCATCGCGAGCCAGAGAACTGGACGCAAAGCACGCGATGAGCAAACAGGATTCCATCAAGGCACTCACCGCAGAACAGACCGCAAAAGCACAGGTCGATCTTGCTCGTGCAAGACTTGTTGCACAGCAGCTGACCCTTTCCTATACACACGTGATTGCCCCGGACGACGGAATCATTTCTGCTCGCCACGCGACATTGGGGATGGTTGTAGCGCCTGGTACGGAACTGTTCAGGCTGGTTCGACAAAATCGACTGGAGTGGCACGCGGAGCTTACGGCCGCTGCACTTGCTCTCGTTGCTGTAGGCGACGCTGCTGAGGTCGCACTGCCGAGCGGAAAACACCTGACAGGTACAGTCCGGCAGATAGCACCGGTGATTGATTCCACTACGCGCACCGGGATTGCCTTTGTTGCACTGAATGAAGCAGAGATTAGTCACGCTAAAAGCGGTATGTATGCTGGTGGAAACATCAATGTTGGTGAAAGCTCTGGTATTGCCCTGCCCTCGACCACGATCGTTCAGCGCGATGGCTACGAGTACGTTTTTCTGGTGGACGAGGAAGACGGTCGAGTCGCCCAGCGCAAGGTCAGAACCGGACGGCGCTTTGCCAACCGGATTGAAATTCTCGAAGGCGTGCAGACGTCTGACGCCATCGTAGAATCTGGTGGCGCATTTCTCACCGATGGTGATCACGTGCATATCGTCAGGCGCTCGGTCGAGCCTTACACGCTGGGAAGTTCGTCGTGAATGTCGCAACCTGGGCAATTCGGGAACCGGTGCCTCCCATCGTCCTGTTCCTGGTGTTTGTCATTGCAGGCAGTTATGCCTTCAATCGATTGAATATCCAGGATATGCCAGACATGGAATTCCCGGCGGTCGCGGTCACCGCGGTGCTGCAGGGTGCCTCCCCGTCCCAGCTCGAGACCGAAGTGACGAGGAAGATCGAAAGTTCTCTCTCCGGTATCGAAGGCATTGAATCCATGGTTTCAACGGTCACTGAAGGCGCCTCAACCACAATGATTCAGTTCGTTCTGGAACGAAATTCAATCGAGGCTGTAGATGATGTACGTTCGGCTATTTCGAACGCGCGCTCCGATCTGCCGCGGGAACTCGAAGAGCCAATTGTCACCAAAATGAATGCCGCGGGCATGCCTATCCTGACATACACGGTTTCATCCGAATCCATGGATGAGGAAGCGCTGTCATGGTTTGTAGACAATGTCGTTTCCCGGAAACTGACCGCAATACCCGGCCTGGCAGGCGTCAACCGACTGGGCGGCGTCTCCAGGGAAATCCGAGTTGAAATTGATCCCACTAAACTAGCGGCAATTGGACTGACGGCTGCTGACGTCTCCAGGCAACTTAGATTGGCCCAGCTACAGATGTCCGGTGGACGCGGCGAGATTGGAAGCGAAAGCCAGTCTCTCCGAACGATTGCTACCGTCGAAAATGTTCAGCAACTACGTGAGTTCGCTATCTCACTGCCAGGGGGGCGCCACTTTCGACTCGACGAGATCGCAGAGGTGCGCGATACCGTCGCTGACCGTGGACAAATCGCTCTGCTCGACGGGCGACCAGTCGTTGCTTTCGAGATACAGCGCGCCAGGGATTCGAACGCAGTCACTCTCGCCCGGGAAGTCGCAATCGCCATCGATGAACTCGATGACGTCGCCAATGTCGAGTTCAATCTGGTCCTCGACTTCGTCGAACGGATTGAACATGAATTCCGCTCCTCCATGATAATGCTGTTCGAAGGTGCACTGCTCGCGATGATCGTTGTGTTGATCTTCCTGCGTGACTGGCGCGCCACCATGGTTTCAGCCGTGGCGCTGCCGCTGTCGATTATTCCGACTTTTGCGGTGATCTACTGGATGGGCTTTTCCCTCAACATCATCACCATGCTTGCGCTGACCCTGGTGATTGGACTACTGGTCGACGACACTATCGTTGAGGTCGAGAATATCGTTCGGCATCTAAGGAATGGCAAATCACCGTTTGCGGCAGCCATGGATGCTGCAACCGAGATTGGTCTCGCGGTGGTTGCCACAACCATGACGCTGGTCGCGGTTTTTCTTCCCACGGCATTTATGGGCGGAATTCCGGGACTGTTTTTTCGGCAATTCGGCTGGACCGCGGTGATAGCGGTGCTCGCGTCGCTGGCTGTCGCTCGCCTCATCACACCGATGTTGTGCGCCCGGTTCCTTAAGCCCCACGCGGGCGATGCGCCGAAACCCGGCATGGTGATGACGACTTATCTGCGTTTCGCCGGGCTGGCACTTAAATACCGATTTATCACATCGCTCGCCGCGGCCCTGTTCTTTTTCTCGTCAGTTATCGGGCTGGCCTTTCTTCCTCAGGAATTTGTGCCTTCTGCCGATTCCTCTCGCACCTCTATCACGATGGAACTGGCGCCAGGTACACCGATCGACACGACCTGGAACATGGCCGAACAAGTGCGCTCGCGCATGGGAGGCATTACGGAAATCACTGATGTATTTACAACCATCGGTATCTCCAGTGGCGGTGGTATGGGTTCACGCGGCGGCCAATTCAGCCTGGGCGATATTCGCAAGGCAAAACTAATCGTCCTGTTAAAACCTGCGAGCGACCGTTCACGCTCTCAGTCAGAAATCGAAGACGAGCTGAGGGAGCGTTTGAAACAGGTTCCAGGCGCACGCTTCACCGTCGGCTTTGGTGGTACCGGCGAGAAGCTGCAATTAAATCTCACCTCCGAAGACCCTGCGTTACTAAGTCGGACCTCAGAAACCGTTATGCGTGAGCTGCGCTCCATCAACAATCTCGGAAACGTCAGCTCCAATGCCAGCCTGTTGCGCCCGGAAGTGTTCATCCGTCCGGATTTCGCCCGGGCTGCCGAACTCGGCGTAACTGCCACAGCGATTGGCCAGACGGTACAGATCGCAACGGCCGGGGATTATGAAGCTGCGCTGGCAAAAATGAATCTGCCAGAACGACAGATTGATATCAGAGTCCAGCTTCCTTTTTCAGCGAGGCAGGACCTTGCCACGATCAGGCAGTTGCGGGTACCGGGCGCCCACGGACTCGTGCCACTTGAAGCGGTTGCCGACATCCGAATTGACAGCGGACCTGCACAGATTTCACGCTACGATCGATCTCGAAACATTCAGATCGACGTGGAACTGGGCAACATGAAGTTGGGGGAAGCATCGAGCCTCGTAAGCAAACTACCGTCCATGAATCCGCTACCCCCCGGCGTGTTCAAAGTGGATGTCGGTGACGCGGAACGAATGAAGGAAATGTTCGGCAGTTTTGGTATCGCCATGGCGACCGGCATTCTGTGCGTATTTATGGTGCTGGTGTTGTTGTTCAAAGACTTTATGCAACCGATCACGATTCTCGCTGCCTTACCACTATCCATTGGCGGCGCCGTGCTGGCTCTGTTACTCACGAATACCTCGTTTTCAATGCCTGCGGTCATTGGTTTGTTGATGCTAATGGGGATCACCACCAAGAATTCCATATTGCTGGTTGATTATGCGGTGGTGGCAATGCGGGAAGGAATGAACTCGTACGAAGCGGTTCTGGATGCCTGCCGGAAACGCGCACGACCAATCGTGATGACGACACTTGCCATGGCCGCCGGGATGCTACCCGTGGCGCTCGGTCTGGATGCGGATACCAGTTTTCGATCACCAATGGGAGTTGTGGTGATCGGCGGCCTGCTCACCTCGACATTGCTCAGTCTGGTGGTCGTGCCAGTCGTATTCACCTATATCCTGGATCTCGAAGGGCTGATGAAACGCCTGCTCGGCGGAAGAAAGACCCTGCACCCCCAACCGATCAGTCCATAAGCCTAACGGCTGGTTCAGTAATTTTCTACCAGCTCCAGGAATGTGCCGTCAGGGTCCTTAAAGCAAAAAAACCGACTCCCGTGATCCTCATTGAGGGCAACGGTTGCAGGTGGCGAGACAACATCAACCCCTTGCGCCAGCAGATAGGCGTAGTCGGCGCTTATATCAGTTGTCCGAAGCGCCAGCCTCGCAATGCCCAGCCTATATAAATTGGGATAGGGAGCGGATTCGTCACGAGGCTCCTGCCATGCCAGCAGATCAACAACAACGGGAGGATTCGCGCCTTTAAGAGCAAGCAGTGCGCCCTGTACGCGGTACGGTGGCATCCCCACTGCCCTCGCCACTTCCTCGGTGTTGGTCTCAGGCACCCGCCAGATCTCTTCGAACCCCAGCATCTCGTAGAATGCTTTGGAAACCTGGTAGTCCCGGCAGTTAATGTTCACATGGACGAAGCCGACAATATTCATGAGGCAGTATTCACATTGAAAGGTTCACAGGGCAAGGTTCACAGGGCAAGCTGCTCCAGATCAGGCGACGGTGTCACCATTGTCGATAACCAGTTCGGTACCGGTGATATGTTTAGATTCATCGGACATCAGGTACACCACCATATGGGCGACGTCATCGGGTTCACCAACACCGAGTGCGATCCTGGTTTTCTCAGGATCAGTCTCGGCTGTCAGGTCAACGCCCACAAGTTCCCGCAGTGCGTGGTGAACCATTGGCGTGCTGATGCTTCCGGGGTGGATTGAATTGCAGCGAATCCCGAGCTTCTGTTGTTTGCAATGAATGGCGATTGACTTGGTCATTGAGCGGATGCCACCTTTCGCAGCTGAGTAGGCGAAGTAGGCAGGTATGCCGACCAACGCCGCGGTAGAAGACATATTAACGATCGAACCTCCGCCGCCTTGCTTCATTAGTTTGATCGCTGTCTGGCAGCCCCAGAACGTGCCGTCGAGGTGAATGGCCAGCGTCTCGCGCCAGATTTCGGTTGTTGTCTGCTCGATATTGGCGATTCGCGCGATGCCTGCGTTGTTCACCAGCCCGTCCAGCCGACCATGCTCGGACGCCACGGTGGACATCAACGCTGTCCATCCAGATTCATCGGCGACGTCCTGGTGGACGAACATCGCCCCGATTTCTTTTGCCAGCTCAACGCCTTTCTCAACGTTGACATCGGTCATAACAATCCTCGCACCTTCGGCCACCAGCATGCGCGCATCTGCCAGCCCAAGACCCGATGCAGCTCCGGTGACGACAATCACCTTGCCTTCGACTCTACCCATACAATTATATGTTTTGATGTGGTTGTGGTACCGAATCTACGGGCCTTTGTCTCGCGGCGCAAGTGGTCCAATTTATCAGCCGGTGTGGCCCCCTGTACTTTAGTCAGGGCGATATTCAGGCATTTGAACTCTAAATTTCCGCGTCGTTCGCTGCACGCATGGCCGTCTCGCCAAGTTGATGTTCGTAGTCGGACAGGGTTTTACCTGCGCCCCAGTTGTTGGTTTTTAAACCCTGCAAAATCGCAATCAAATTATCATCGCGAATACGTTCCATTTCTCGAATCGTCATATGACCCGATTGCGCATCAGATTGAGTGGCGATGAGGTCGATAAGCTCCTCGGTCAAATCAGGCACATCGGTGAGTTTAGTCCAGGGCCACTTCAAACAGGGCCCAAATTGTGCCAAAAAATGGCGCATACCGGCTTCGCCGCCAGCAATGCGGTAGGTGTCAAAAATACCCATCTGCGCATACCGAAGACCAAAACCGAATCGAACTGCGTCGTCGATTTCCTGGGTGGTAGCGATGCCATCCTTTACCAGCCAAAGCGACTCCCGCCACACTGCTTCCAGCAAGCGATCAGCGATGAAGGCCTCAATCTCTTTTCTTACCAGAAGCGGGTGCATCCCCAGATCACGGTATATTTCGAGCGCGTGATCGATTGTATCTCTCGAGGTTTTTTGCCCTCCGACAAGTTCAACCAGCGGCAATAGATAAACCGGATTAAAGGGATGGGCAACCAGGAATCGTTCAGGATTATCCATTTTCGCCTGGAGTTCAGTAGGCATGATTCCTGAGGTCGATGAGGTGAGAATCGAATCACCAGGCGCAAATTTTTCGATCTCACTGTAAACAGATTGTTTAATCGACAATTGCTCGGGCACAGACTCAACAATAAGTTCTGCATTTTTGACTGCATCACCCAGGGAACTCGCAAAAATCACATTGCCTTCTGCCATTCGCGGCGCACCGACGAGTTTTTTGTATGCGTATCGGCTGTTTTCCAGAACTGCCTCGACATTTTGCCTCGCTTTTTCTGCGGGATCATAGATATGCACACTGATCCCATTTTCGATAAGACGGGCCACCCAGCCTGCACCAATAACACCCCCGCCGATGATAGCGGCGTTGCGGATCACTGACATGTTTGGTCTCCGGCGTGAATGCTCATGGGATCGTGTTTGTTATCTGGGTACTGGGGCGTGCCTGGTTAACTTGAGCTTCTGGCGAACTTCATCGGCGTTCATCAAAGTGCTCCCAAGATTGGTTGCAATTGTCGCTGCTTTTTCTACCAGTTGTGCGTTCGTCGCCAGTACGCCTTTTTGCAGCCAGAGGTTGTCTTCAAGACCAACACGAATGTTGCCACCCGCAAGAATTGCCGCTGCCACAAAGGGCATTTCATTACTGCCGATTGAAAATGCGGAGAAGGTCCAGTCTGCAGGTGTATTGTTTACCATCGACATAAATGTATTCAGGTCATCTGGTGCACCCCAGGGAATACCCATACACATCTGAATCAACACGGGATCTTCGATGATACCTTCGTCAACGAGCCGTTTAGCGAACCAGAGATGGCCTGTTTCAAATACTTCTATCTCAGGACGCACTCCCAGGCTCGTTATCATTCGGCCCATCGCGCGTAATATGCCCGGCGTATTGGTCATGACATAGTCAGCCTCGGCAAAGTTCATGGTGCCGCAGTCAAGGGTGGCAATTTCGGGCCTGCATTCGACCACATGTGCAACCCGCTCCGAGGCACCCACCATGTCGGTCCCCGACTCATCGAGCGGTAGCGGATTTTCCGCATCACCAAAAACCATGTCGCCACCCATGCCAGCCGTCAGGTTCAGGATGACATCAACCGCTGAATCCCTGATGCGCTCTGTTACTTCACGATACAAGTCCGTCCGTCTGCTCGCGACGCCGGTTTCCGGATCGCGTACGTGACAGTGTACGACCGCGGCACCGGCTTTTGCGGCATCAATAGCACTCTCGGCAATTTCTTTTGGTGACCTTGGTACGTGGGGCGAGCGGTCCTGGGTTGCTCCAGAGCCTGTTACTGCGCAGGTAATAAATGGTGTCAGGTTTGGCGTCAACGGCACGTAAGATCTCCACGCTTGGTTGTGGCAATTCTACACTACCAGAGCACAGGACTTCGTCTCAGGAAATCATCGGCATGGGTCATTGGAATACTGACACACGCCGTATGGAATACTGACACATGGAATACTGACACACGCCGTTGCTGATCTCACAAGCTACCAGATTGGAATACTGACACACGCCGTTGCTGATCTCACAAGCTACCAGATAAGTCGTACGGACAATCTGGAAAATCCCCACACCCAGAGAGGCGATCACCAATGGGTCCTTGATTTGCGTGCAGCCATTATTCACGAATGGCAACTCCGCGAGCACAACTCGTCGATCACGAGATCCCACTTCATTATCATCTGGTGTCGCGCTGTGTGCGAAGAAGCTGGTTGTGCGGGCGAGATCGAAAGACTGGCAAGAATTACAACCACCGTAAAACCTGGCTGAAGGATCGGTTGTTTCACCTGGCCAAATACTTTGCGGTCGCGATTGATGCCTATGCCATCATGGATAATCACTTCCATCTGGTTGTGTATTATGACCCGATGGAATGTCAGCGATGGGATGATCAAGAGCTTGTCTATCGTTGGACTGAAGCGCTCCCACCAAAAACAAACGGCAAGTTACAGGATCTCGAAGCGTTAAAAGAGATACAACGCGACCTGCTGTTGAATCAACCAGAGCGATTGCAGCAGATTCGCGACACGTTGGGATCACTCTCAGCGTTTATGAAACATTTGAAACAGCCCATCGCCTGGAAAGCTAACCGGGAAGACAATTGCACGGGTCATTTCTTTGAGGGACGCTTCTATTCCGGCGCACTTCTCAGCGAAGATGCCGTGTTAGCGGCAATGGCCTATGTTGACCTCAATCCGGTTCGCGCCAAAATCGCACGAACCATCGCTGAATCCCGAGACTGTTCCATCCGAGATCGATTGCAGGTGTTGGCAAGCACGCCTGAGCGCCTAAAACAGGCTCTTTCCTCACTTGTCTCTGGCATCAGTAATGCACAGCCCCAGTTCCAGATGAGCCTCCCTGGTTATGTAGAACATCTTAATGAGTTGACACGCCCCCGTGGTCCAGTTTTAGACGATGACCTGGCAGCATGGTTTAGCCGGGTTGCGTCGATTAACAAACGACAACGGGCATATGGCCACTCGAAAGAATTAACGCGGTGGATTACACGGCGGGGGTGGCAACGCGTGGGCGGAGTTTTACTCTAAGGAGAAAAAGCGTTTTTTGTTCCGGAAATAGTGGCCGTCGACGGCATCCCTACAGCACCATCACAAAATAATCCTGATTGTTCTTGTCCAGGTATCTGCGTTCCGATGTAAAACTTTGATCCGTCACTTTTACTGCAATGGTTAAAGCTGTGCTTGGGGCCGGTGTGTGTCCCTATGTTTTCGATCAAGAACGCGGATCACCCTGGCAGCAGGTAGATTCAGATCAACCTCGATTGCCAGTACTTGACGATTGAAATCGTCCAACACGTTGAAAGTTCGAAACGGTCGCCCGGTATGCAAACTGTCACTCATAAAATCCA
>JAJFKA010000050.1 GCA_021773555.1 Gammaproteobacteria bacterium | reverse complement strand
AGGATTCAAAGCGCATTCTGGATTCTCTCGATGCCCGCGTGATCAGTCTTTCAGGGTACGATGAAGTCCGTGGTCACATCGACCGGCTGTTTAAGTCCGCAGAGGCTGCGATCGTGCGACCAGACCGGATCGTGTTTGGGCACACTACCAGCACGACTTCTCTTGACGATCTCGTTAACGCACTTGCAGTACAACTGACCGGCTGAAAGCCGATCACCGACTGATAATCAATCGCCAACAGGAGGCAATTGCTATGAAACTGACCTGGTCACACGCGGTGCTCTATGCTCGCGACCAAACGAAGATGCTGGATTTCTATACCAACGTGCTCGGATTCACTATTACCGATCGCGGACCGCTTGCGGAAAATGCCCCGGAAATCGTGTTTCTCAGCAATGATCCCGACGAACATCACCAGCTTGCGATGATCCAGTCCCGCAAGGATGAAGAAGCTTCAAATTCGGTGAATCACTTCGCATTCCGTGTAGACGAATTCGAAGATGTCGCGAGTCTTAATAAAAAACTGGCCGGTATCGACGGTATTCGAATCATGCCGCTTTCACACGGCAATACGCTGTCCATCTACTTCAATGACCCGGAAGCCAATGGTCTCGAAGTATTCTGGGATACGCCCTGGCATGTTGCGCAACCCCAGGGCAAGCCATGGGATCCTACCCTTGGCAAACAGGCAGCACTTGACTGGGTTGAGGCAAATTTCAGCGCTGAAACCGGGTTCGTTCCGAGGGACAAGTTCTACCGGAATCGCCAGTTATGAAGCCGTAAATGCCGGAGCTAAACCTCGCCCACTTATCCTGGACTACCGCGCTAGGTGCGGCTTATCTGCTCGTCGCGAGCCTCAGCGTACTGCATGTGTTGCTTAACAAGGACAATGAACGTGCTGTGATTAGCTGGATTGGTCTCATTGTTTTGTCGCCTTTTCTCGGCAGCCTGCTTTACTGGCTTTTCGGCATCAATCGGATAAAACGCCGCGCGCAACGGACAATTCCACAGGACGCAGGTGACGGACTTTATCTGGATCGACGTTCGCATCTAAAACAAAAGCTTCCCGATCACTGGCAGGCCCTGATGAACCTGGGCTACTCAGTCCACCAGACCGAGTACTCCGCTAATAACGCCATTGTTCCGCTTTTAAACGGGGACGCCGCTTATCCGGCCATGCTTGATGCGATCGAAGCGGCGCAAACCAGCGTCGTACTTTCGAGTTATATCTTTGTTTATGACGAGACTGGTCGTCAATTCGTCACCTCGCTTAGTGCCGCACATGAGCGAGGCGTTCAGGTGCGCGTGCTCATCGATGGGATCGGCATCGACTACGGCTGGCATAAAACAGATCGCGCACTGAGAAGTAAGGGTGTAAAAACCGCGAGATTTCTGCCAACAATTTCGTTGAGCGGAGCGCGTTTTATCAACCTGAGAAATCATCGCTAGATCCTCTCTATCGATGGAAGGATCGCATTTATCGGGGGCATTAATATCGATCACAGCAACGTCAATGATCTGTCTCCCAGACGCCCCGTTCAGGATATCCATTTCGAGATTCAGGGGCCGGTTATTAACCAGATTAATGATATCTTTGCTGAGGACTGGTTGTTCGCAGATAAAGAGCAATTGCAGCTGCCGAAGTGGCACGGCGCATCAGGGGGATCGGTAACCAGTCGCGCCTTGCCGGATGGTCCCGATATAAATTACGACAAGCTGAAGTGGACATTGATCGGCGCAGTTAATAGCGCAAGAATTTCGATCCGCATCATGACGCCTTATTTTATCCCGGGACAGGGGTTGCTAACGGCTTTACAGGTGGCAGCCTTACGCGGCGTTCGGGTCGAAATCATCGTGCCACAAAAGAGCAACATCCCATTGTTCGACTGGGCCATGTCAGCAAATCTCGCCAAACTCATTCCTTTCGGTATCAGGTTCTATAAGAGCCCTGCCCCTTTTGATCATAGCAAGTTGTTTCTGGTCGATGAGCTCTGGTCGTTCATCGGCTCAAGTAATTGGGACACGCGAAGCCTGGAATTGAATTTTGAGATTAATCTGGAATGCTACGATGCGGAGCTGAACACACAGTTATCATCCATTTTTATTACAAGAATGCAGGCTTCCAAAAGGATTTCCTCATCAGTGGCAGTAAATCTGTTCGCTCGAATACGCAACAGCCTGGCCCGCCTACTGTCCCCCTATCTGTAACAGAATGATCAGCGTTAGGCAGAATACTTCGGTCTCGGTGTATGGTCTCCAATACGAAGCATCTCCTGCATCAACTGCTCCAACGCGGTGCCCCGTGCTGATTTATCTCCCCAGTGGTTCTGACATTCACCCGGGTCATTGATGAGATCGTAGTGTTCACCCTGCTCCAGACCTTCATACATTGTTGTACGTGAAGATTCGGTGATCAGAGTTCGGGAACGAAATGGAGAACCAGCGTTAAAGATGTCCTCTGGCTGGTCCTCTTCAATCAACACGCAGTCTCGAACCTTTTCACTTTCGTCAGTCAACATAGGCGCCAGACTGAATCCCTGCATATCGTAATAAGGTGTACAACCCGTCAGCTCCAACACTGTCTGGGCAATATCGATCGAGCTTGCGAGGCGCTCCCGCTCACCCGGCGCAACGCCAGGCACGGATATTAATAGTGGCACATGAGTACAGCCCTCATACGACAAGGTGTGCTTCAGGATCAGGCCATGGTCGCCGAACATATCCCCATGGTCGGAGGTAAAAACAATAATGGTGTTATCCGCCTGCCTCGTTTCATCAAGCTTCGTCAGTACCCTGCCAATCTGATCATCAATCAGAGCAATCATGCCGTACTCAGCGGCAAGCGCGTGCCGGAACTGGTCCTCGTCCGGTGAAAACGGATAAGTCGCGGTCGGATTCGGTTTGCCTCGCAAGGCAGTGTAATTCCTGATATGCGGCATGCTATTTTCATGATCCTGAAAAAAGCTTTCCGGCAGTGGCATGTCGGCGGCAGCAAACTTCCGCCAATACTCCCCGGGTGGTGAAAAAGGGTGGTGCGGATCAGGGAAAGAACAATGAATCATAAACGGCCGGCTGTCATCCGTCGCAGCGGTGAGTTCTTCAATCGTTCTGTCAGCGATGTAGCAAGTGGGATAGTGCTCCGTGGGTATCCGCGTCTGATACACCTGCAGCCAACCCGCGTAATTTTCCAGGGCGCGCTTTGAACCCTGATACTCACGTGGGTCGAGGCCTTGTTCGAGCAGCCACTGATAATAATGCCCACCACAAATATCACCATGTGACACGGTAAAATCGGCTCGCTCATAGCCGTAAAAATCATCCGGTACTGGCGCCGAATCGAGGGAACGATACCTGTCCAGATTCTCGAACTCATCCCAGCTTTCAGTCAGACCAAGCTCGAACGCCTCCTCCGGCAGACCAAAGTCCACATGCCTGCGCATCCCGGTGCGATTGACACCCATGTTTTGCAAATGGGATTTGCCAATATGTGTGGTGCGATAACCAGCCTTTTTCAGTACCCGAACATAAGTATTGACGTTAGCATTCAGTGAAATTCCATTATGCCGCGTGCCGTGGGTCGATGGCATGCGGCCAGTCATAATCGTTGACCTGTTGGGCATGCAAATCGGGTTGGCAACGTAAGTTTTTTTGAAATTCACCGAGCGTGCCGCCAGTGCATCAAGGTTCGGAGTTTGAACGATCGTGTTGCCATTGAAGCCGACATGATCGAAACGATGCTGATCCGTTATCAGAAAAAGAACATTCGGTTGATCATTCATCGCAAATCCTTCGGAACTCGAACCCAGTTTCTTTCAGGATCAAATCGATGCTGCAGCGCGCCGAAGATCAGCGCAAAGTAACCGAGCGCCAGGATGAACAATCCAGCACCGAGCAAAGATCCTGCAACTATATTGCCACCGACACGGGCTGATGATGAAACAACTTCGGCGAACTGATAAGACTCTGCCATCAGTCCCAGAAAGGCGATCACCAGACCTAAGGCTCCAATTTCCCTACCGGGCGCGAAAGTGCTGGCGAACCTGACCAGGCTCCTCAACACAAGTCGCGCGACAGCACCAAAAGAGAAAGCCACCACGGTAATCACAATGACAAACAGGATGAAAAGCATTACGAGAACGGGTTCCATTTCTTCGACATAAATCAAGAAACCAGTGGCGACAACAATTAACAAGAGTACCGTCATGGACTTCACATCACCGAATACCTTTGCGTATCCGCCACGCGCATTGATGTTATCTTGCCAGCCTCGGAAAAAATTTTTATCAAACTGATCCCTGGAACCAACAATGGATTCACGCAGGAAATGAGCCAGATTTTGAAATCGGATCTCCACCATCGCCAGACAAAAACCCAGAAATTCAGCAGGCAGAGAAATAATTTGCAGCGCATTAGCTGTGCCAGTATCGAACATATGCTGACTCCTCATGTAGCTGTTTTAATTTGGCAAGTCTAGCATGTGGCAGAATAACGTTGCAGAATCGGCCTTCTACCTAACCGTCGTGAGGCGACGCAGATCTCCGCCAGTGTCACAGGCAGAAATCCTGACGGATCAGGAATTGTAGAACGAAGGTGAGGTAACATGATGTCGAGGAAAGATCACGGTCGCACACTGAAATGCATCAAACTCGTATTTTTGTCTCCTCACCTTCCGATGTCGCGGACGAACGCCTCGCCGCCCGTCGATTGATTGATGAGCTCGGACGTGAATTCTCCGAGCGTTCGGACATCCAGGCGATGCTCTGGGAAAACGAACCGCTGCTCGCATCGGCTGATTTCCAGTCGCAAATTGAATCTCCCCAGGAAGCCGACATCTTTATCCTGATCATGGGCGAGAGAATTGGTAGCCCCCTGGGTGAGGAGTTCCGTCGCGCGGATGGCTCACGGTTTGCATCCGCTACTGAATACGAATTTGAAACCGCGCTGGCAGCATTCAACGAGACAGGAAAACCAAGAATGCTCGCCTATCGAAAGCAGGCTCTGCCTTCTGCGGTGACAAGTAATCAACGGGAAAAGGTTGATGAGTTCTTCGCTAACTGGTTTGTCAATCCCATGGATCAGACTGCGACCGGTGCCTATCACAGCTTCAAAGATGTTCAGACATTCACCGATCTTCTTGAAATTCATCTAAGAAAATCGCTGGCAGATATACTGCCACCCCCGACGAATCTCCCGATGCCCGTCTCATCATTTATTGGCCGTGAAGAACTGATCGAAGACATTCAGGGCATGCTGGTGCAAAAGGACACAAGGTTAGTGATTTTAGTAGCCCCGGGCGGCTCCGGAAAAACTCGCGCAGCAATCGAGATCGGCCACCGACTCTTACCGGAGTTTCGGGAAGGGGTTTTCTTTGTCAATCTTGCGGCGATCACTAATCCTGACATGGTTGCATCGACGATCGCGACTACGCTCGGCATCAATGCCGGGGAAGACGTTCTCGAAACACTGACAAGAGAATTTAGAAGAATGTCGCTGCTCCTGATAGTCGATAACTTCGAACAAGTGAAGGCTGCGGGTATTCATCTCAGCAGGTTGCTGGCAGAGTGTCCGGAATTAAAAATCATCGTTACAAGCCGCATAACACTGCGCCTCAGTGGTGCACGGATAGTTCAAGTGCCACCCCTCCAGATGCCAGCTGCGGTTAGGACCTATAAACCTGCCGAGCTTGAGCGGCACGAGGCTGTCAGCCTCTTCCTTCAGCGTGCGCGGGAGGTTTCCGCCTCCTTTGATATTACTGACGAAAACGCGGTCGATATTGTGGAGATTTGTCGGCATGTGGATGCTCTACCCCTCGCGATTGAGCTCGCCGCTTCCCGCATAAGGGCTATGACTCCCAAACGAATACTTGATGGCCTGGCTCAACGATTTCGACTATTGAAGGGTGGTTCGGATGACGCCCTTGATCGTCAGCAGAGTTTAGATGCGTGTATCGCCTGGAGTTACAACCTGCTCAGTGAGGAGGAACAGATTCTGTGGCGAAGGCTGTCTATCTTTCCCGCTGGTTGTTCTGTTGAGTTAGCTCAAGAGATCTGTGACACAAACGATGACTACCTGGTTGAGATAGACATTGAGCACCTGGTCGACGCAAACCTTGTTTACCTTGAGGAAACCGATTCGATGTTACGAATCCGCATGCTCGAATCGTTGCGGGAGTACGCCTATGAGGAACTCAGGCGCAGCGACGATTTTGTGCATATATCTCAGAAATTCTGCCAGTGGTGGCTCAGGACTCTTGACCAAAACGAAGGTAATGACTTTGTCAAACTCAAAGCGCTCTATGCGTTCCTCGATACGGAAATACAGAATGTGAGGTTTGCACTCAGACTGGCTATCGATGCGCAACGTTCTGAGCTAGCCATGCGGTTAACCGGCAGACTTTATATGTATTGGGAGGTTCGAGGACTGGCCCCCGAGGGTATTGACTGGCTAACGCAGGTGTTCGAACTTGATTGTAATCGCGAATCTCAACACTTTGCACGAATGCTCTATATCTATGGTTCATTGTTAAAGAACGCAGGCGATATTGAAGAGGCGCTCGCCAAAGCGAAGGAATCCCTGGCGATTTACGAAGTGCTCGAATCTCAAAACGATATTCACAAGGTCCAGGGCCTAATAGGAGGGCTGTATTTAAACATGAATGACTTTGAGTCAGCCCGACACTACTTAGGTCGCTCAATGGCCTCCGAAATTCAGGTACGAGAGAATGTGGCCTGGGCACTGAATTCTTTAGGCGTGATCGAGCATGTCGAGGGTAATCTTGAAGCGGCTGTTGCCTTTTATCAGCAAGCGCTGGATAAGCTCAACGCGAATGATCTCAGACTCAAGGCAAATCTACTGTTTAACCTCGGGGAAATCGCTCAATTGACAGGCGGGCACCACAAAGCAAGAGCAAATTATGTTGAAGCGCTTCAGCTTGCCGGAGGGCTCGAGGACAAACATTTGGTTGCCTACTGCGCCGAATTGATTGCCGGATTTGAAGTCCGGCTGGGCGATCCGGCGGAAGCAGCGTTTCTATTTGGTGCTGCAGATGACATCAGGGACAAAATTGAGGTCGAAATTGAGAGCTACAATGCCGAACGGATCGAAACTGACAAGGCGCTCGTTCGGGGCGCGCTTTCCGAGGAGCAATTCAACGCATCTTATGAAAATGGAGTGCGGCTCGGGGTTAACGGTGTTCTGCGGCACTGTCTGCAGTCTTCCCAGTAAATTCCAGCTTGAACAATCTATCGAGCGAGAGTACACCGGGGCCGCGCGCCAAAATGGCTAGCAGGACAACCGCCCACCATACGGCTGGGTTCCACCAGTGATCCAGGGTCGGATAAACCGCGAGTTGTATAAAGAGCGTCATTCCGATCAACCCCAAAGCACCGATGCGTGTAAAAATCCCGAGTATCAACAATGCAGGTAACACCAACTCCATGGTTCCGGCAGCGACTGCCAACATTTCAACAATCGTTACGGTGGAAGAACCCTCGACATAATCCAAGCTGGCTGGATCGCACAATAACAAAGCACCCGGACGCACTGGGTCCGGGCAGAAGAACTCATATAAAAAGAGATCATATTTCATGTCATTGAAATCGAACCAGCCATCCCATTTCGTGAGCCCTGATTCCAAAAACACCTTTGCACCCACCAGTCGGAGTGACAGCAGAGAAATGTCCTCAATATAACGAGTACAGAACACAGCAAAGTGTCGATACACGTTCACAAGGCTTAGCAGTATATTCATGGGTAGTCTACCGATCAGGTGATTTTTGGTTTCAAGTGTTATCCATTAAGGGCATGACCGAGGCCCTTATCAAGGCACATTTCGATCAAGTGCTGAAAGTGAAGCCACTCCGTCGGGTGTGGAAATGAATTCACATGTCCCTTTGGGTGCATAGGTCCAGGCATTTCCCTGGAAGTCCAATGTCGACGTTCCTTCGCAACTCGTGCCGGCTCCAGCTTTGCAATCGTTTTCGCCTGCCAGGGCTATCCCGTAACACTTGTCCTTTCTGCCTCGCAGTCGGTCCCCACTTTGCCAACTGGCGAATGCCTGTTGGACTTTTTCAGGGCTCGAATCCGAAAGCACAAGCCGGTCATTGGGTTTGGCTATCGCACCAGCAGCAGCCGCTATAGTGGCGCCAGCTAACAGCGCTGCACCAATTTTTGTCTTTGAAATCATTAGTTCTTCCTCAAAAAATTCGTGGTTTGGAGCTTACATTATCTCGCTCACTCCAGATAGACAGATGAAACGTGGTGTTTGTTACACCGATTCTCAACTTTTTTGCTGCGGGGGCCTTTTTTACCTGATTCTGCAACATCTCGCGTGTCCATGCGTCAACTGTTCGGTGTTGACTTCCGTATTAATTTCGATTGGAAGAGTGCCGCGCCACCAGAAGACTCCTCATTTCTAATCACGAAAGGATTAAGCGTTGAAACGAATACTGATTATCGGCGGCGGATTTGCAGGCGTCTATGCAGCGCGTCAGTTGGTAAGAAGATTGAACAGCGGGGATTTCGAAGTTGAACTGTTCAGTGAAAGAAACTACTTCGTGTTCCAACCACTGTTGCCGGAGGTCGCTGGAGGCACCATTAACAGCCAGGACGCGGTCGCTCCTCTTCGTGCCCTGCTCCCTGGCGTCCGGGTACGCGAAGCAACAGTCTTTAAGGTCGATTTCGAACGACGAGAGGTCGGTTATGTTCATGGGCTTCGTCGAAGACCTTTGCTTCGTACCTATGATCATCTCGTTCTCGCGACCGGACAGACCGCCCGGCTGGAACAGTTCCCTGGTTTTGAGGCCCACAGCCTTGCAATGCGCGACCTGTCTGACGCTTATCGTCTGCGCAACCAGGTAATCGGGTGCCTGGAGCTGGCTGAAGCCACAGAAATCGAGACTATCCGACAGGAAGCGCTTACCTTTGTCGTGGTTGGCGGAGGGTTCTCTGGAGTAGAAACGATGGGTGAACTGGTTGAGCTTGTACGCCGGGCGTGTAAATCATATCCCTCTATTTCACCCGAAAAAATCAGGTTCGTACTAATTCATCGCGGTTCCAGGCTTCTTCCCGAGTTGCCAGCGCAACTCGGTGAATACGCTTACAAACACTTCGAGCGCAATGGTGTCGAGGTCAAACTTGGAACGAGCGTGGAAGGCGCATCCATGAACCGTGTCCGGACGCATGTAAACCATTTCATTGACTGCCGTACGCTTGTCAACACTGTCGGTAGTGGGCCGACAAAGTTTACCGAATCACTCACGCTCCAGATGCTCAGAAACCGTATCGAAACAGATGCAATGTTGCGCGTTGTAGACAAAAACAATGTCTGGTCGTTAGGTGATATAGCCGCTGTGCCGATGGGTAATGGCGAATGGACACCGCCCACTGCGCAGTTTGCCATTCGTCAGGCAAAACTGCTTGCCACCAATATTCACAATCTGGAAAGCAACCAGCCGCTCGAACGTTTTCGCCACAGCCCAATCGGAACGATGGCATCCCTCGGAAATTACAGGGCAGTGGCCTCGATCGGCAGGTTTAATTTTCAGGGTTTGTGTGCCTGGCTGCTTTGGCGTTCGTTCTACATCGCACTGTTGCCCGGTTTCAGCACGCGCCTTCGAGTTGCTCTAAACTGGCTATTTGACTATTTCCTGCCTCGCAATCTCGTCCACATGAGTGAGTCGCGATATGGCGGTTGCCGAACGCGCCGTTACGAAACCGGCGACAAACTCTTCCTCGAAGGGCATTTTCTGGATGGGTTGTATACTGTTATCCGTGGTCGCCTGTTGTTCGAAGGTAAAGGGCTTGACGGCACTCCCTTCGCTCAAGAGGTCGGCCCTGGCGAACACTGCGGTGAATGGTTGCTGGAGCAAGGCGATATCACTACCGCTCGACTAAGCGCGCTGGAGACCACCGAAGTGCTTGTTATGGATTCTTCCGACTTCCGCCTTTTACGATCAAATCTGCGCGGCTTCGATCAAATCCTAAAGGCTTCTGACCCTCCCGAATGAGTCGATTGCAGAGCCCCGTGCGACCGAACGGCGATTGTCATTCAGCTGTCGCTACTTCCGCGTTCCAGTCCTCGATCACTCGCTCAATGTCATTGTCATGTCCGCGCATGGCAAATGTGAACTGATTGCGATAGACCATGCCCAGATTGATACCGTTTATGAGGATATTGCGAACTCGCCACCCATCACTACCTTTGGCCATGCTGTAGATCAATTGATAGACCTCCCCACCCTTTGCAGTGACGTCCATCGTGACCGTGGCTTTCTGATCTGGCGGGGTTGCAAGCGGCACAATGTCGATGCTTTCGCTCTCGATCTGAACCAGTGTTTTGGAAAACAATCCAACAATCGATGTTCGAAACCTGGCCTCAAAAGCCGAACGCTGTTCAGGCGTTGCGTTTCTATAGTAGCCTCCCATCACGCCCTGCGATATTTTTTGAAAGTCCACGAGATCGTCGAGAATACGATCCACATTGTCATAAAGTTCATCGTCTTTCACCGACCCACCTCGGAAATTGCTGATTTCGTTCAGCACGAGCGCCGTCGATTCCTGAAGAACGGTTTCCAGTGATCGTTCGGCTGCCATGGCGTGGAAAGCAAATCCCATGGCGACCAGAAATATTATTATTTTTCGCATTCTTTGTTTCTCCTCTCACTTGCGTTCAGGGCACCTGCCCTGCTGTCACTGTTACAACAAATCAGCCAACCGGAACGGTCAGTTGAACGGTAACCTGATTTATAAGGTCAATAAGCTTTTTCCTGATCCAGGGGGCACAGAACAGAAACATCATGTGCATGGTGTGGGGCGAGGGTGAGATAAAAGCGCCGGGTTCTGATGCCAACGATAAATAGTATTCGTGTCGAAGCATTCATTTATTCCTCCAAAATGATCAATATCGACTGATACCAGCCGAATTGTAGGGGGTCATCTTGGTCCAGACTGTTAGCAGGACGCTCGCGTGTTGTTGGCCAGCCTAAATCGACATTCCTTGTAAGATTGGCTATAAAGACGCCCACTGGCGAAAAAAGTTACAGTCCGGGGTCAGCGAACACAGCACACCAAGAGGAAAGAAAATCAAACACGGTCCGGCATTGTGCGCAGAATAAAAGTGTTAACGGAATGTTAGCCTCAATTGGACGGGTGCTGGCTGGATACCTGGCGCAGCCCGGCAGCGCTCCGACCACCGGTGCGAACTGTGCTCCTGCTGTCCTTTCTGCCTGCATTCGCAAGGGCGATGTACTTTTAGTGGACGGCTCCAGCCGCATTAGTACAGCGATAAAATACCTGACCCAGTCAACCTGGTCTCACGCGGCGTTGTGCATTAATACGATCGACCAGGAATCTCATAATGGAACACAGTCAGTCGAACTGATCGAAGCCGACGTGCAGGAAGGTATCAGGGTAATTTCGCTGAGCGCTTATTGTCATCAAAATACGAGAATTTGTCGTCCGGTTGGACTCAGCGAGGACGAAATCGACCGGATCGTTAAATACGCGACCTCTCGAGCAGGTCACCAATACGATTTAAAGAATATCTTCGATCTTGCGAGATACCTGGTTCAAACTCCACCCGTGCCGACCAGATGGCGCCGCCAGATGTTGGCGCTCGGCAGCGGTGATCCGACGCGGGCGATTTGTTCCTCGTTAATCGCCCAGGCATTCCAGTCCGTGCGCTATCCGATTTTGCCGATCCGGTATTTGGCCACTGATAACGATGATCAGGACATCGCTCGTGAGCGAGAGTTGTTACATATTCGTCACCATAGTCTGTTCGCACCACGTGACTTTGACATCTCTCCATACTTCGAGATCATAAAACCGAGCCTCTTGAGTTCTTTTGATCCACACAAGTTGGAGTGGATCGACAACTTCTCGTGAAGCGGGCGCGTTTCGTCCGACAGTCAATCGGCGTAGGCGAGTTCGGCGACGCCCTTCAGGTAGCGGATGATATCTGCAGATTCGTACATCCAACTAATCACGCCATTGCTATCAATGCGAAGGCAAGGCACTGTGGATCTACCACCGCCAGTCAACAATTGCATTCTGGCACCTTCGTCCCGCTGAATATCCCGGCCATTTATCGTAAGACGCAATCGTTCCATGGCCCTTTGCACACGCACGCAATAAAAGCAGGATGGGCTGTAGTACAAGGTCAGGTGTTCAGTGACTGCTGGCGCATGGTTTACCCGATGTTCGCCAGACTGATGGTCGTTCTCCGATTTGATACCGCCAAACCAGCGTTCAAAAAACAATTTCATTGTTTAGTCCAGATAAGTTGAATGGATCAGGGACAAGACACACAAGGGTGATGTTTTGTTACAACATCTGGAGAAAAAACACAGGTCGCCGCCACAGATAGCTTCAGTTGCACGTAACGTTTTACCGCTCCGTGCATCAAAGACTCAGTCAGCAACTCACGTTTAGCGACGATTCACCATCATGGCGATTCACAATCAAACAGGGGATTAATGAATGTCAGTCAC
>JAJFKA010000049.1 GCA_021773555.1 Gammaproteobacteria bacterium | reverse complement strand
GCAAGCCATAAGTGGTATGCCAGGCTCGGACCAGATGATCGGAAGATGCTTTGCTGGCTGAGTAAGGCGAATTGGGGGCGTAGGGGGTTTCTTCGGTAAACAATCCCTGCTGCCCGAGACTGCCAAACACCTCATCGGTGGACACATGGTGAAATCGGAATGTCGCCTGGGCCTGTTCCGGCAAGGTCGTGTAGTAGTCCAGTGCGGCGGTCAGCAGGTTGTATGTGCCAACGACATTGGTCTGGATAAAGGCACCTGGGTCGTCAATGGATCGGTCGACATGAGATTCCGCGGCGAGATGCATGATGATCTCAGGCCTGAATTCGTTGATCACTTTGTCCACCGAAGGTTTGTCACAGATATCGATCTGAGAAAAGCTGTAACGGTCGTTTTCTGCCACATCGGTCAGATTGTTGAGATTGCCGGCGTAGGTCAGACAGTCGAGATTGCGCACCTCATCCTGGTGGTTTGCAATGATCTCCCGAACGACTGCTGATCCAATAAAGCCGGCACCGCCGGTAACCAGGATACGCATCAGGGATTCTCCAGGGAGAGTGCCGCGAGCATGGCGCTAAGCCCTTCATCCCAGCTCTGTATGCCAATCTCGGGAAAGTGTCGGTTGAACCGGCTGCAGTCCATGACAGAGTAAGTGGGTCGTTTTGCCGCAGTCGGATACTCTTGCGTCCGGAGCGGGATAACGACGGGTACAGATTCCAACAGCCCTTGTTCAAACCCGCGGGTAACGATTCGTGTGGCGAATGTGTGCCAGGTTGTAGGTCCGGCGTCGCAAAAATTGTAGGTGCCCCAGGCGACTGGCTCACGGTGCTGCAACCTTTTGGCCAGTTGCAACAACGCGCGCGCGATATGCCCGGCAAATGTCGGGCTGCCGAACTGATCGGCGATAACCCTGAGTTCATTGTTTGCGCGCGCGAGGCGTAACATTGTCTTCACGAAATTTTGACCCTCAATACCGAAAACCCAACTGGTTCTTAAAGTCAGATGTTGCGCGTTGTTTTCTGCAACCAGCAACTCACCGGCTAATTTTGTTTTACCATAAACGGTCTGCGGATTAGGAGTAGCCTGGTCTGGATAGGGGGTTGTCGCACTGCCATCGAAGACGTAGTCCGTCGATATGTGCAGCATCGGGATGTCATTTTCCGCAGCGACAAGGGCAAGATTGCCGGCGCCGTCAGCGTTAACCGCGTGTGCCAGTGCGACATCCGATTCAGCCTGGTCAACCGCGGTATAGGCCGCGGAATTGATGAACAAGTCAGCCTGTAGCTGTTGCTGGAGGAGACGGATCGCATCAATATCGGTGATGTCGAGGTCACCTACATCAGTCGCCAGGATTTCGAATCCATAATCTGATGCCTGTTTGCGTACTTCGCAACCAACCTGGCCGTCGCAACCAGTGAGCAGTATTTTCATGGGTGTTAGCTAGTCTGGAACGGAACTGGTTGCGCTATGTGCCCGAGTCAGTTACGTGGAATGTTGAATGTCTGGCCTTCTTACACAGGGCCGCTTGCTGCGTATTAGATCATATCTCCCGGCTATTTTCATTTGTGCAGGTGGGTCCCGGGCTTCGTGATTAATGGAGTTTGATCTGCACGGAGGGCGCAACCACATGGCCGTGAGGTTTGCCTTAGCAGATTTGTCGTACCGCTGGATTTGGCTGTGCTGGCAGACCGGATGGGTTGTCTTGAAACCGGATCCGGTATTCGGATAACCGTGTCGTTCAGGTTGTAGATGGCGTGATCAATCTGGAAAACTTTGCAGAAAAGTGGCTCCCCGACCTGGGCTCGAACCAGGGACCCAATGATTAACAGTCATTTGCTCTACCAACTGAGCTATCGGGGAACTCCATAAAGGCGGCGAATTGTATAGCAGCACCATGAAACGGGTCAACACGCACGCGCAAATTGTGCATTGCTGCCAGTATGGTGGCAGTAATGGGCTGCCGGAGACAGGCAATACGCCGTTGCTTCGGTTAATATGTGCGGTTCAGTTCATGCCGGCAGCGGGCAACCCATGAGTGCAGTTCAGTTCCAGGTTTTTTCAGATTACAGCCCCGCGGGAGATCAGCCGGCCGCCATCGAGAAACTGGTTGAGGGGATAGAATCAGGGCTTGCCTCACAAACCCTGCTTGGAGTGACAGGCTCCGGTAAAACTTACACCATCGCCAACGTTATTGAGCGAATTCAACGGCCGACGCTGGTGATGGCGCCTAACAAGACGCTGGCTGGACAACTCTATGGCGAGTTCAAGGAGTTCTTTCCGCGTAACTCCGTGGAATATTTTGTTTCCTATTACGATTATTATCAGCCAGAAGCTTATGTGCCGTCTTCTGATACCTATATTGAGAAAGATGCGGCCATCAACGAACACATTGAACAAATGCGTTTATCGGCCACCAAAGCACTGCTGGAGCGACCGGACGCGATCGTCGTGGCCTCCGTTTCTTCTATCTATGGTCTGGGAGATCCCGGTGCTTATTTGAAGATGGTCATGCATCTTGATCGCGGTGATCGTGTTGATCAGCGATGGTTGCTGAGGCGTCTGGCGGAGTTGCAATACACACGCAATGAGACCGAACTGCGCCGTGCGACTTATCGGGTGCGCGGTGATGTGATTGATGTTTATCCGGCTGAGTCGGAAAAAGAAGCCGTCCGTATCGAGCTGTTTGATGACGAAATTGAGGATTTATCTTTTTTCGATCCTTTGACCGGTGAAGTTCTTCGCCGGGTGCCCCGGGTCACCATATTTCCCAAATCACACTACGTGACACCAAGGGAGACCATCGAGAATGCGCTGGATGAAATCCGGGAAGAGCTAAACGACCGGCTACGTTTCCTGAAGGAGCACAACAAACTGGTCGAGGCGCAACGGCTCGAGCAACGCACTCGTTATGATCTTGAGATGATCAAGGAACTGGGTTACTGCAACGGTATTGAGAACTATTCCCGCTATTTGAGCGGTCGAGGACCCGGGGAAGCCCCGCCCACGTTGTACGACTATCTCCCGGATGATGCGTTGCTGGTGATTGATGAATCTCATGTTGGTGTGCCGCAGTTGGGTGCCATGTATAAGGGCGACCGCTCACGTAAGGAGACTTTGGTAGAGTTTGGATTCCGATTACCCTCGGCACTGGATAATCGACCGTTGCGATTCGATGAATGGGAGAATCTGGCGCCACAAATGATTTTTGTCTCTGCCACACCCGGTCCATACGAGCGAGAAAAATCGGGTCAGATAGTGGACCAGGTTGTGCGACCAACGGGTCTGGTTGATCCGCAGATTGAGATCAGGCCGGCACAAACCCAGGTGGACGATGTGCTCTCCGAAATACGATTGCGGGCGAAAGATGACGAGCGTGTTTTGATTACCACCCTGACCAAGCGCATGGCAGAAGATCTCACTGAATACCTGGATGATCATGGTGTCAGGGTGCGCTATCTGCACTCGGATATTGATACGGTAGAACGAATGGAAATCATCCGTGACCTGCGTATGGGTGTGTTTGATGTGCTTGTCGGTATCAACTTGCTGCGGGAAGGATTGGATATGCCGGAAGTCTCGCTGGTGGCAATTCTCGATGCAGATAAGGAAGGATTTCTGCGTTCAGATCGCTCGCTCATCCAGACTATCGGTCGCGCGGCCAGGCATCTGAGTGGTAAAGCAATACTTTACGCGGACAGGATCACGGATTCGATGACGCGGGCGATTGAGGAGACGGACCGGCGTCGGGACAAACAACTCGAGCACAATCGAACCAATAACATTATCCCCATCGGCATCAAGCGTGACGTCAACGACATTATGGAAGGTGCCAGGGATGCCCCGGCACGAGGTAAAAGGCGCGGCGCGATCGGCGAGAAAAAAGGTCGATATCGCGGCAATGTGCTCAACCAGGATGACCTTGAAAAACAAATCCTGAGCCTCGAAAAACAAATGTTCGCTGAAGCAAAAAACCTCGCCTTCGAAGAAGCCGCCCATCTTCGCGACCAGATAGAAGAACTCCGCCAACAATTCGTCCGCTCCTAACCCTGCCCCACATCCCCCCCATTCCAGGACACCCAACATTTCCCATTCAAGGACAGCCAACATTTAGCAGCATTCCAGGAAGAGCAATTCAGGACAGAGCAATTCCAAGCAATTCAGCAAGCAATTCAGGACATCCAACAATCACTTGCGTGGATCAGTAGACACTTAATAATGATCCTGACTATGCAGAAAGCAGCCAGACCAAAATAGTTCTTCAGGTACTCAATCGAGTGGAGGTTTCTGGAGATTTAAACGATTAGCAAGCCACGAATAGATCGTGATCTCATACAGAAGAGTAGGTCCTGATCCAGCATTGACCGATTTGCCGGGCATAGTCCTTAATTGCGTCAACCGAGCCGATCGCTCGTTGCCAGCGACCCGGCTTTGGCATGAACTGACCCAGCCACAGATCCGGTGGCGGAACTCCCTTGAACCGCGTTGGTCTTGTAGATTGCTGGGCGACCAGCGTCCAGTTGACCAATTCGACGTACCGTCTAAGAGAGATTGTGAATGGTAATTCACCCATGGATTGGTTGATCGGTTTCAGGACAGCGTCATGATTCGAAGTCTGGTCCAGCCGAAAGACTAGCGAGGTATGCGTTGCCTGGGTCGGGTCACTGGTGATACCTGCCCTGACCGGGTTGAGATCGACATACACCATT
>JAJFKA010000048.1 GCA_021773555.1 Gammaproteobacteria bacterium | reverse complement strand
GTCGGGTCATCGGTATACAGCTTTTTAAAGTAGTCGGCATCCAGTCCCAGGCTCAGTGCGATGCCAGCCAGAACCGCGTCTGCGGCGCGAACCGTTTGATCCATATACTCGGTGACAGCGCGTTGCAGTTCGGCAGGATTCGCCGGCCACAGGTTGGCGCCGTGAAGTGGCAGTCCTGCCTTTACCCTGGCATCGTCCATGCCGAGTTCCGTGCCGAAGTAGATGCCTTCCTTATGGTCTGGTTTGCCTGAGGTCAGTTCGCCGTGCAGGGGAAAGAAACCACGCCAGGCACGTCCCGCTTTGTCCATGGAGATACCCAGCTTGTCGTTGAGCGGTAGCGCAAAAAACTGATGGCTCAGTCGCTCCAGGTTGTCGAGAACCCTGGCCTCAACCCCGTGCCCGGTAATGTAGAAGAAACCCGTATCCCGACACGCCTGCTCAATCTCGCGTGCGATGTGCTGATGTGCAATCGATTGCGACGAATCAGGCGTTGATGCGTCGCGGCCTTCCAGCAGAGGCGCGATGTCGATGACCGGGAGTGATTGACTCATTGACTAGTCGTGCTGACGTTAGACCATAGCGTCATTAATCAAAGATCCGGCATCGGTGAACCAACCGCTCTCGCCAGTTCAAAGGCATGCGCCAGGGCAATTATGCTCGCATCCTGATCTTTACCTGCCGTGATTGATAAGCCTACTGGCAGACCATGCACCATACCCATAGGCACCGTGACATGGGGGTAGCCGGAGACGGCCGGATAAGTTGAGAACCCACCCAGCCAGCGATCGCCGTTAACCTGATCAATGGTCCATGCGGGTCCGCCCGTGGGCGCGATCAGGGCGTCAAGCTGATGTTCTTTGAGCAGACGATCAATACCGTCCTCGCGAGTTTCCCGCTGCGCATTGGCCAGCGCCGTGAGATATTCTTCCTCCTCCAGAGATCCCTTGGCCTCAGCTGCGACAAAGTTTTCCTGTTGAAACCACGACATTTCTTCCGCCGCGTTGTGCGCGTTAAATTCGATCAGTTTGCCAAGGTCAAGTGTGTTCAGATCGTTAGGCAGACCAGCCAGGTAAGCGTTCAGATCGTGTTTGAATTCATACAACAGGACGTTAAAGGTATCGCTTCGAAAAGACTTCAAGGTGGATTTCAGCGTGAGGTCTTCCACCATGATCGCGCCGCTCCCGCTCATGAGCGCAATGGCATCGTTAAAGGCTTCATCGACTGATTCGTGATATCCGGTTGCTGAACGAACCACGCCAATGCGCTTGCCGCTGAGCGAAGCGCCGTCAAGCCCGGCTGTAAATCTGTCGGAACCTGCCATTGCATCCAGTAACAGTGCGGCACTCGCAACATCCAGTGCCATGGGACCGGCGGTATCCTGGGAGTGGGAAATGGGCACGATCAAGGCGGCTGAAAGTGCGCCAACCGTGGGTTTAATACCAACGACCCCATTGATGTGTGCGGGACAGACGATCGAACCATCCGTTTCTGTACCGATTGCCAGGGGTGCAAATCGTGCGCTGACTGCTGCGGCAGATCCGGCACTGGAGCCGCAAGGTGTGCGCGTCAGATCGTGTGGATTCCAAGTCTGGCCACCCACTGCACTCCAACCAGAAGCGGATCGGGAAGATCGAAAGTTAGCCCACTCGCTCAGGTTGGTCTTGCCGAGGATCACGGCACCCTGACTGCGCAGGTGCGCCACAATGGGCGCGTCGCGCCCGGTCAGATTGTTTTTCAGCGCAAGGGAACCCGCAGTGGTCGGCAGTTCCCTGGTTTCGATATTGTCCTTGATCAATACCGGGATGCCGAACAGCGGTGGCAGGTCGTCCCGTGATGCGCCGCTGGCATCCAGAGCCCTCGCGTCATCCAGTGCCTGTGGGTTTAGTGCGATGATTGCATTCGTTTTATTGTCGAGGTCGCGTATTCGCTCGAGGTAGGCGCCGGTCAGTGCTTCGATGGTGATTTCGCGGGACTCAATGGCCGCACGCATTTCGACAACATTACCGCGCTCGATCAGAGTTTGGATAGGCATGAGTATATCGTCTTCAGGTTCGGGTGGACTACACGCTGACAGTGTAATACAAGTGATCAGGTAGCATAACCATCTAAACATTGTGGCTCCGTTTGTATCTGTGTTTAAAAAATCAAATGGCTCGCGGCTTTTTGGTTCAGATAATTCAGTTCAGGACTGAGGATCGTCCTTCAGTAGGTCAGGTTGCTCATCGCGATGAAAGCCATTGAACGCTTCTGGTTGTTGATGCGACTCCGGGGTAAACACAAAACTGCCTTTGCCGAACTGCATGCCGCCGTCAACGATTATCTCGGTGCCGGTAATGTAGGCCGCCATTTCCGAGAGCAGGAAAACCACCGCCGCCGATATTTCCGCTGCGGTGCCATGCCGGCTGATCGGTGCTTTTTGAACAATACGCTTTAGACCGTCCCAGGCCGAGTCCGGGTAACGATCCAGCCCCGTGGTTGCGATAAATCCCGGCAGGACGCTATTAACTCTGACGTTCGCACCTGCCCACTCCACGGCCGAGGTCATGGTGAGATTCGCCAGACCAGCGCGGGCAGCACCATTGTGGCCCATGCCGGGCATGCCCCGGTGATAAACCGCGCCGATATGCACGATATTGCCGCCGTGTTGCCGGAAGCACTGTTTGTACATTTCTCTGGATGTGAGGAAATAGCTTGTCAGGTTGTTATTGATGACGGCGTTCCAGCCGTTCAGGCTGAGGTCTTCGAGGGCTGCGGGAAACTGTCCACCGGCGGCATTGACCAGTGCATTGATCGGACCGTTTTCCGCCAATATACGCGTGATCAATTCGGTGACCGAATTCTCATCGCGGAGCTCGACCGTATGGATGGCAGGTTTTTCGCCGCCGTCCTCGACAATTTCCTGTTGGACCTTCTGGAGTTTCTCAAGTGATCGACCGGCGAGTACAAGCTTTGCACCCAGGTGACTCAGTTCGTGGGCAACACAGCGACCGAGGCCGCCACCGCCGCCGGGAATAAAAATTGTCTGGCCTGCAAACAGGCCGGGGCGGAACCCCGATTGGTACGGCATGGGTTTCCTTTAGGCTGGTTTCTGGCCGGATACCCTGGCAAGAATTCCGGGCACGAATTCATGGACCTGGATATCCTCAAACCCGGCTTGTTCGAAATAGCTAACGCAATCGCCGCGACTATGCGCCAGCCCGGTACTGTTAGACATGACTTCGAGCAATCCCCAGATTGCGGCGTCCAGCGGTCCGCGATGATCGTCATCCAGCATTTCGCCTATCAGGTGCATTTCCCCGCCAGGTTCAAGGGCAGCGAATGCCTTGCTGATCACCTGGGAGATGATCTCGCGATTATACTGCGGCAGGTTGCTGGCCATGACCGCCACATCACAGTGATCGGGAAGGGCATCGAGGGTAAAATCTCCTCCCAGTGTGTCAACCCGGTCATCGACCCCGTGCTTTGCAATAAATTCCCGGGTCACCTCGACCACCGGGGGTAAATCGAAGACGGTTGCGCGCAGCTCCGGATGGGTCGTTGCCGCGACGATGGAATAGGCGCCGGAACCGCCACCAATATCCATCAGCTTCCTGCGCTTCGATAGATCCACGTGTTTGATAAAACGCCTGCCAGCACCAAAACCAATACTGGAAGTCGCCTCATGATAGTCGCGCGCATGGTCCACGGTCATGGTTTCATAGCTGCCGATTACCGTGGGGCTATCCGGATTTTGCAGTTTTTCGGTTAACTTACCCCAGTTCTGCCATCCGGGCCGGGTAAAGGTCATCCAGGGTCCGGCGTATCGTTTCTCTCCCTTGACCAGAAACCGTTGCACGTCCTGCGCATTCTCGTAATGACCGTCAATCCAGGTGATCAGATCGGAGGATGCAGCCATGGTCATCAGACGCTCCGCATTCAGGGTGGAAATATTGGCAGCCTGTGCGAATGTGTCGACGGTATTGTTGCCCTCACTAATAGCGGTGAACAGCCCGAGGTCGATGCAGGAAAAAAACGCTGCCGATTCAATGAACGCTCTGCTCAGCTTTTGAAGTCTGACCGTATCAACTTTCGATTCGGCGAATTTTTTGTCGCTCATGGGCTACCTTTTTTTACCGGTAAAATATTCGAAGGGCTTCGACCAGGGCTCCGGCCAGTCAATCAGTGTGCCCGGTTCCTCGACCTCGTAAATCATATCAAGCGCGCTGCGCAGAATCCGGGTCTGTGATTCAGGATCGAATGGACTGCCAAAATTATTGCCCATGGGAAAGTTCATAAAAAGGCTTCGCGGTGGCTTGACCTGCAGGGTCAGATCCCGACCTGTAGACAGGCAGACCGTGGCGATGCCAGCGGCTTCAACGACTCGACAGACCAAACCCACGGTTTGGTGATCGAGTGGTCAGGCGGGCGCGGCGACAAGTATATCGACCGCATCCTCCTTCAGTTTGGCAACGAACGCGGGCGCTGATTCCTCGATGACTTTGGTTCGATTGTAGATGCGGCCCATAAACCCGCTCCAGAATCTTGGTGCGACGCTGCCGATCTCGCCCGCGGCGGCGAGTTCCCTAAGTCTGTCGATGGGAAACACGCAGTTCAGGTCCTGCTCAGCATCAGAGTGATCGTAATAGCTGTCATTGATAACGAAATCTGCGCTATCCACATGCTCATCCAGCGCATCCAGGCGGTGATCGTTTCTTGCGTCCGGATCGAATCCCGGCATGGAGCAATGTGAGATGCCACCGGAAGTGAGCAGGCTGACCCGACACTGGTTCAGGGGTTTGTCTAAACGGAATAGCGGGGCAGTATCGTTGACGGTCCATTCGTAGGGCGGAAAGCCCATGGACCCGTAGTGGCTGTTGAGTGCATCAACATAGCTGATTGGCTTCATGCGCCATCTCCTTAATTGAACTCATTGAAGCATAGAGCAACTGGTGACCACGGGTCAAAATTCACTTGTAACGCAAGTCGACGAGTTCGGCCGCGATTTCGGGTAAACTCACGAATTTCTGGTGTTGCCACGATTCGCTGTTGAGCTGATAGATGCGTAGAATGCGAGCACGAGCAATCAAGCAAGGCAGATTGATGAAAAAAGTACTTATGATGATCCCGGTATTGGTGTTGTTAACCAGCTGCGGCATCAACAACATCCCGACTTTTGATGAAAAAGTGAAGGCCGGCTGGGGGCAGGTGGAAAACCAGTACCAGCGTCGCGCAGATTTAATCCCCAATCTGGTTGAAACAGTGAAGGGATTTGCAGCCCAGGAAAAGGAAACCCTGACCGCGGTGGTTGAAGCCCGCTCCAAGGTATCCTCCATGCAGGTTTCACCGGACATCATCAATGATCCGGCGAAACTGCAACAGTTTGAGCAGGCACAACAGCAGTTGTCAGGCGCCCTGAGCAGACTGATGGTGGTGGTTGAACGCTATCCCGACCTGAAATCCAACCAGAACTTCCTGGCACTACAGTCACAACTGGAGGGAACCGAAAATCGGATCAGTGTCGCGCGACGGGATTACATTCTGGCGGTGGAGCAATACAACACGGAAATCAGGACCTTCCCGGGACGATTCTGGCATTCCATGATGTACAGTGAGATGCAGGTCCGTGAAACGTTCAAGGCGACCACGGCGAACGCTGAACAGGCACCGGCTGTTAAATTTTGATCAGAACAGGGCTGATCGTAGCAGCACTACTTTTTACGGGGCTTGCCCAGGCAGAGCTGGAATTTCCTGCTCTGCGTGGCAGAGTTGTCGATTCGGCGGACATGTTGTCGGCGGCGACCAGGCAGCGCGTAGCCGCATTGTCCGCTGCACATGAAACGGCCACTTCAAACCAGGTCGTGGTGGTGACAGTCCCTGATCTGCAGGGTACTACCATTGAGGAGTTTGGCTACCAGCTTGGCCGTCACTGGAAAATTGGTCAGGCCGATGTCAACAACGGCGTGCTTCTGATCGTTGCCAAAGCGGAACGAAAAATTCGCATCGAAGTTGGTTATGGCCTTGAAGGCGAACTCACCGATGCCATCGCCAGCAATATCATCAGCACAGTGATTACCCCGGCGTTCAAACTCACCCGATTTGATGAAGGCGTGCTCGATGGCACGGTCGCGATCATTGCGGCACTGGGCGGTCAATACCAGATGCGTGAACCCGTGGGTTATGAAGAAAAAGAAATTCCGGCTTTTTGGTTTCTACTGGCGATTGTCATGCTGATCTGGATGAGCTCCGGTCGGGGCGGCGGTTCTGGATTACTCGCCGGATTGCTGCTTGGCAGCATGATGGGCGGCGGTCGAGGTCGTGGCGGAGGCGGATTTGGCGGTGGCTTCTCCGGTGGTGGTGGAAGTTTCGGTGGTGGCGGCGCAAGTGGGAGTTGGTAACGGTGACACTTTTAACAGCAAGTGAAGCGCAGCAGGTCAGTGACGCGATCGCGCGGGTAGAAAAAACGACTGACGCTGAGTTAGTGACCGTGCTGGCGCGCCAGGCGGACGACTATCATTACATTCCGACCCTGTGGGCGGCCATGCTGGCATTGTTGTCTCCCGGAGTCGTCCTGTTAACGCATCTCTGGGTGGGGGTTGCCGAGGTCATGTTGATTCAGTTGGGTGTGTTCCTGGTTTTCTCGCTGTTGCTGCGAATACCCATCATCATGCAGCGCATCATTCCTGGACCGGTGAAAAGACACAGAGCCGCGAATCTTGCCTATCGGCAATTTCTTGAAAACAATCTGCACCACACCAAAGGTGAAACGGGTGTGCTGATCTTTGTCTCAGAAGCCGAGCACTACGCACAGATTATTGCTGATCGCGGAATCTCAAAATTTGTGACGGATGATGAGTGGCAGGCAATCGTTGATGACCTCACCGCTGACGTGAAATCCGGCAATACCCTGCAGGGGTTTCTTAACACCATTGAAACCTGTGGGGCGCTCTTGGCCACGCATGTCCCGGCAACCAGCGAGGTTGATGAGCTTCCGAATCACCTGGTGATACTCGATTAGCCGACCTTCCTTGTCAGCTCAAGCAGGATTTAATCGATACCGGATGTTCAGGTGCTTCAGTCCATGAACGAAGCTCGCTTTTAATCTGTCCGGCTCTCCGATGAGTTCAATGGAGGCGATTCGAGGAATGAGTTGCTGGAAAAAGATGCGCATTTCCAGTCGCGCGAGCAACAGGCCAAGACATTGATGCGGACCAGTGCCAAATGCCAGATGATGATTGGGTTTACGTGCAATATTAAACTCGAACGGCTTGTCGAATTTTTCCTCATCAAAATTAGCGGACGCATACATCAGGCCAAGACAGTCACCTGCCTTGATCTGCTTACCACGCAGTTCGTAGTCCGCCTGTGCGGTTCGCGAGAATTGTGCCACCGGTGTGGACCAGCGAATCATTTCCTCCACGGCCAGCTTGACCGCATCTTCATCATGAGCGTGTGCCTGGAACTGAGCCAGTTGTTCCGGATGGGTGATCAGGGCATGTAATCCGCCGGTGATGGCATTCCGGGTAGTGTCATGACCCGCCGTGGCAACGATGGTGTAGTAGGAGATCAGTTCCTTGTACGGCAGGTATTCCCCGTCAATTTTGCCGTTTGCGATATAGGAGGCCAGATCTTCTCCGGGATTTTCCCTCAGTCGATCTGTCAGGGCGCTGAAATAATCGTAGATGTCTTTAATGGTATCGAAGATTGACAGTGGGTCGTCCGCCATGCGTCGCATTTCCGGGTCATCGCCTGCGAAAATTTCATTCGTCAGTCTCAATATCACACCTTCATCTTCCTGCGGGACACCTAACAATTCCGTAATAAGTCTTAGCGGCGGGTAGACCGCGACGGTCTGAGCGAAGTCGATATCCTGTTCGCTGCCATCCCCCATCATCTGATCGAGAATGTCTTTGATAATGACATTCAGGCGTGTCTCGAGCGCTTTGATATTCGTCGGTTTAAACCAGGGTTGAACCAGTTCACGATATTTCAGGTGATCCGGGGCGTCCATCTGCACCAGAGAACGGATGAGTCCACCTTCTCCGGCGCTTACGAGGACCTCCATCAATTTTGGGGCGTCCTGCAAGCGCTTGAATATCTCGGCAATCACCTCCTGTCGCATTTCCGGTGTTGCAGCTTCACGCATGAGGATCGGTCTGGGCTGGTTGGTGAATTTGTCAGCCTGCTTTTCGATCTCGATGATATCGGCGTGTTTACTGACAACCCAGAATGGCGTGTAGCCGTCCGGGGATACTTTGCGCAGCGGATCGTTTTGCCGCAGCCAGGCGAAGGCTTCATGGGGATGTCCTTTTTGCGCGTAAACTTCAGGCGCGATCACATCGGCATCCTCGAACTCGTAACTGGCTAGATCAATCATTGTGTTTACCTTGTAAAAATTTATATATCGGTTGCTGGTTAGTCCCTGACGACGGTCACGCCTTCTTTAACCAGGGCTTCGACCTGTTCAGGTTTGATACCGAGGCTCGCTAACAGTGCGCGGGTTTCCGTGGCGAAAGATTTTGTCGCACCCTGTGCGCGGAATCCCTCGCCATCCAATTTGACCGGAGGAGAAAGGGTTCGAAATTTCCCGGCCTCCGGGTGTGTCAGATCGGCAAACATGTTGTTCGCCTCCGTTTGTGGATCTTCGAACAGCTCAACTGGAAACTTCACAGTCGACACAGGCACACCGGCCGCCTCAAGTACGCCTAACCATTGCGCACTGGTCTTACCACGGATGATGGTTTCCACCTGAAGTTGGAGTGCCGGATAGTATTGTTTGGGGTCAGTTCCAGGTTGGTCAACAAATCCGAGCGCAGTTGAAAATCGAACCTGCAATCCTTTACTCGCACACGCGATGGCAATCGTGCCATCCGCCGTTTCGAATGTCCTGAAGTAAATGGCGGTCATGGCTGCCATTCTCGCTGAGGGCAAGGTCGCCGATTGTTCCAGAAAACTTGCGCCGTCAACCCGCATCTCGTTCAACTTTGCTATCAATGCATGATGTTTGTCACGGTCCAGGTCTTCGGAGCGCACCAGTTGGTTGTTGGCGAGCGTCATCGCCGATTGCATCAGACTGACATCAACGATACCGCCCCGGCCAGTTCGCTCTCGCCTGAATAATGCGGAAGACACGCCAAAGGCAAGCGAGGTTGCAGCCATATAATCAGAAATGACCGGGTCGCCCGGCGCCGGTCTGCCATCAATTGTGCGGCCCATGGCGGCCATCAGGCCACTGCGCGCCTGAACCACGATGTCCATGGCGGAGAGACATGCATCCGGACCGTTTTTTCCGAAGGGCGTGATTTCACCGATGACGAGTTTCGGAAACCGCTGCAACAGAGAAGCAGCATCTATGTTCATTTTTTCTGCCAGACCCGGGCGAAAATTCATCAGCACAACGTCGGCCCAGTTCAGCAAAGCATCTATCACAGGTCTTGCGGATGCCGCGCTGAGTTTCAACGGCAGCGAATGCTTGCCACGATTGCGAGAGATGAATATTCGCGATTCAAAGGGCGCGACTTCGGCCATATGACGATTAGGATCACCTTCCGGGGACTCGACTTTAATTACTTCAGCACCACCTTCGGCCAGCAGTTGCCCGCAAAAGGGGACAGCAACAAATTGACCGAACTCCACGACTTTTATATCGCTGAACGGTTGTGAATCCGGCATGGCGTTATGGTTCCTGTGCTAACGATCGGGTTAAAGCTTTCACGGCACACAGATTAACATACTCGGGAAAAACAAAGCCCGCCGAATGCCTGTCTCAGCAAGAACAATCATGAATGTGCTTAAGAGCCCGCGATGATCAGCCGGTAGCCAAGGTCAAGTTCATCCTGGCCAAGCAGATCCTGATGGGTTTCCTGCCATGCGCCTGAGCCGAGGTCCGCTTCGAGTCGGGCGAGGCCGCTCTGCAAATCGCCTTCGGACATCAATGCGTAAGTGGAGATGCCGGCGCGGATGCGAGCATCAAGATAAGCCTGAGGGCGTCGCCAGAAAGCGCCATGGAATCCGTCGACGCAGTCGGCCGGAATCGGTACCGTGACCACCTCAACGGCACCCAGCGGCCCGGTTACATCCGCGACGGCAACCGCTCTTGGTCGATCATGTGTTTTGATGCAGGGAAAATATTCATCCACAAGCCAGAAAGATTCCCAGACCTGCTGATCCCAGGTGAGAATAACGACTCGATCACGTGCAACCCGGCGCATCTCCTCCAGACCCAGTTTTCGATCGGGCCAGTGGTGAACCGTCAACACCGCCAGCGCAGCGTCCACTGATTGTGAAGCAAAAGGCAATTGTTCAGCATGGCCCTGAACCACAGGTGCGGCGCTGGCTGCGCGCTGGCGGATCATCGTGATGGAAGGCTCCAGGGCATAAGTCTGTCGGTCGACAGGCTCGTAGGACCCGGCGCCGGCACCGACATTGAGGATGGAGGTTGCAGTGCCAAGGGCAAGATTGATTCTTTCGGCTATTCTCGGATCAGACCGGCGGGTTAAATTGTAGCCGGTCCCGATGTTGTCGTAGCTGGGCACTGGTTCACTCTCCTTTCTTCCAACCAAATCCACAGTGGTGGTATCAGTTCATGCTGGATCGGCAGAATTGTATCTCTCGTTATTGCCAATGTTAACTCCTCAATCCTTCAGCTGAAGCTGCTGCGTGGCTGACCGTCACCGGCGTGGTTGTCTAAAAGGTGCGCAGGGTAGGAGCGCCTCAGCATCGCAGTTATGCAAAATCGTGAGGTATTTCGGAGAGTAATGAGACTCGTCGTGGCATCGATTGGTTTGCTAGTATCCGGTACTGATAAAAATCTCAACCGGGAATGGACCATATGAGTCAGATGGGCGTAGAAAATTCGCACTTTGAAGTTGTCGTGATCGGCAGCGGTTTTTCAGGGTTGCTGTGCACCTTGTATCTAAAGGAAGCCGGCATTGACAATGTGCGGGTCTTCGAAATGACGCCTTCTGTCGGTGGCGTTTGGAGCAATGGCGGTGTGGGGGCCTATCCCGGAGCCGCGTGCGATGTACCCGCGTATACCTACCTGCCGCTACTCGATCGTACCGGATTCATTCCCTCACGTAAGTATGTCAGCCAGCCCGAGATTTCCGGTTATGCGGAAATGCTGGTAGACCATGGTGATATTCGTGACAAATTGAAGTTTTCCCGCAAGGTCGTGAAGCTTGAATATATCGGGGACGCCGAAAAGGTCTGGCAGGTGTCCACCGTCGATACAGTCAGCGGCGAACCGGCTGAGGTCGTCACCTGCCAGCATGTGGTGACAGCGAACGGTCCGTTATCGAGTCCCAGGCTACCCGAGATACCCGGTATGGACATTTTTCAGGGGGAAAGTTTTCACACCGCCGAGTGGGATCAGTCAGCTTCACTCGCGGGGAAAAAGGTGGCGGTGATCGGTACCGGGGCATCCGCGGCCCAGGTGATTACCACCATAGCCGATGAAGTCGAATCCCTGACGGTCTTCCAGCGAACGGCCACCTGGTGTTTGCTCCGCGATGACGAGCCCACACCTCCTGAACTGATTGCGAATTTCAAGGCCGGGGGATATGGCGAATCACTGCGCCGGGTTGAATGGCAGGAAGGCGCCCCGCCAGTTGAAGGTCCGGTGACGTTTGAGGCGTTGCATGATGAAGTCCAGAACGCGGCTATTTGTGCAGATATTGAAGCGCGCCTGATCTCTGATGTGGACGACCCGGAGATTGCCAAACTACTCACACCGGATTATCCGTTTTTTTGTAAACGCGCATTGTTTATTGATGACTACTATTCCACCTTCAACAAACCGAATGTAACGCTGGTGGCAGATGATGGTGGCGTTGTTGCCGTCAATAAAACCGGTCTGGAAATTGCCCGTGGTGACAAGTTTGATTTTGACGTAATTATCTACGCGACCGGATTTGACAGTAACTTCATACCCTTTCTGATTGTTGGTCGCGAAGGCGTAACCCTGGCGGACAAATTCGGCGCCAATGAGGCGAACAACTTCCAGATGACCTCACCACAGTCGCTCTGGGGGATGCATGTTGAGGAAATGCCGAATCTTTACATGATGATCGGACCGCAGAGCCTTAATCCAGTGACCAATGTCACGTTGCTTTGTGAAGAGCAGTCTCGTTACATTACCGACTTGATTGTGAAGATGCGCAATGGCAATCACCTTCAGGTCGAACCGACTGCCGCTGCTGTGAATCAATGGACTGAACTGTGCGAGGCGTCATCGGAAGGTAAGGTCTGGCTGCGTTGCAACAACTGGTATATGAAAACCACCAAGACGGATGCCGCCGCAGGCAGAGAAAAATCGTCAGGCATGTGGATGGCGTCCTACCCGGATTACCTGCAGCATGTGCTCGGCGGTAAAGGTGGCACTCAGGATGAACTCCTCCGATTCCAATAAGCCGCGATTGCTCAAGCAGCGTTTGCTCAAGCAGCGGCTTGCGTAAGCAAACGCCTTCCGGCAGCAGCGTTTGCTTCACCGGTCGTGGTTTGCCTTTCGGAACTTGCTTTGCGAGCGCCTTTCGGCAGCAGCGTTTGGTTCGACGGTCGCGGATTGCCTTTCGGAGCTTGCGATGCAAGCACCTTTCGGCGAGAGCGTTTGCTTCGCAAGCCGCTTGCCTTTCGGAGCTTGCTTTGCAAGCACCTTTCGGCGAGAGCGTTTGCTTCGCAAGCC
>JAJFKA010000047.1 GCA_021773555.1 Gammaproteobacteria bacterium | reverse complement strand
TGGGCTTGAGATCAACGGTACGCCAGTGGCACTGACCAATGGCGGCGCAAACTTTATTCCACCGATATCAGGTCTTTACCAGGTAACGGGTACCGCCACCGATACCAGCGGTAACTTTGGCCAGTACACGATCGAATTGCGTGCGATAGATCCGAATGACTCGACTGCGCCGATCGTGCAAATCAATACACCGACGTCCGGCGATGTGCTTACCTACCTGACTGAAGTTACCGGGTCAGTTACCGGCACGGATCTGGAATTTTACCAACTTGACTATGCACGCCTGGACCAGATCGATCTGGACAACGTCGCCGCAGATGACCCGGATTGGGTCACGTTCTCAGGCGGAACCACCGAAGTCGCCAGTAGCTTCCTCGGTACGTTCGATACGACCCTACTGCGTAATAATGACTATGCTATTCGTCTGCTTGCACAGGATGCATCCGGCAACATCAGCGCGACTGGGGTCGTGGTGGGATTGACCGGAGTGGCGAAGATCGGCCAGTTCACGCTGTCCTACACCGATCTGTCTATTCCACTCGC
Source organism: Gammaproteobacteria bacterium (assembly GCA_021773555.1). GTDB lineage: Bacteria > Pseudomonadota > Gammaproteobacteria > Pseudomonadales > Azotimanducaceae. The sequence goes on along the minus strand of JAJFKA010000047.1, from coordinate 22,736 downwards.
GGGTATTCCGATCCAGATCGATCGACTCTACAATACCCTCGATGCTGGGACCCAGGGAGACTTCGGCTTTGGCTGGCAGCTCAGAACATCAAACCCTGATATTCGTGAAACCGTACCGCTGCATCCCGCCGAGATCCGATCCGAATTCTTCCTGGTCAGCAACCCCTACAAAGTTGGAACGCGACTTTATCTCACCGACCCGGAAGGCGTTCGCATCGGATTCACCTTTCAACCCGAGGAGGTAGCGGGATTTGGAGGCACAACGTTCCTGCCGAAGTTTGTTGCGGATGCGGGAGTATTCGATCGACTCGAGGTTGATCCAATTACCCTTTCACAAAATGCGAGTGGTGGGTTTACAATTTTTCTTATCGGCTTCAATTACAATCCGGCGCAATTTAGACTGGTACGAAAGGACGGTACAACTTACCACTACGATCAATTCCAGGGTCTGCAGCGAGTCTCGGATCGTAACGGCAATGAGTTGACTTATACTCCAACCGGCATCAAACATTCTAATGGAGAGTCAATCGGATTTGTGCGCGATGCGCAGGGTCGCATTATCCAACTGACTGAACCAGGCGGCAGTTCGGTTAGCTACCTGTACGACGCAGCAGGAAACCTCGCATCGGTCACAAACCAGGAATTCCAGACAACACAATTTAGCTACCTGGAAAATCCCGCCCACTATGTCAGTGAGATTATTGATCCTCTTGGCAGACGCTCGAATCTGCTCGAATATGATGCACAAGGACGTCTGTTAGCAAGCGTCGATGCATTAGGCGCTCGAGTCTCTCAAAACTGGGATCCGGGGAACTTTTCGGGGACGAGAATCGATGCCAAAGGCAACGTTACCTCACTCATCTATGATGCACGAGGCAACGTCCTTCAACAAACGGATCCACTAGGTGGTGTGCAGACCTTCGCATATGACACAGATGACAATGAAATCCAATTCGCGGACGAAAACGGAAATGCGACATTCCGGACTTATGATGATCGTGGGAATCTTCTAACCACCACCAATGCTATCGGTGGTGTGAGAGAAATGATTTACGATGAACTTAACAACGTGGTGAGTGAAACAGATGAGAACGGCAACACCACGCTCCGCAGTTACGATTCAAACGGGAATTTGATTGAACTATCCAGACCAACCGGAGACACAGCGACAATGGCCTACGACGTATCTGGTCGTGTGCTCCAGGTAACGGATTATCGAGGAAACAGCAGATCCTACGAATACGATTCTTTTTCACCCGGTCCAATTCGTATCGTGGAAGCTGATGGTTCAACAACCGATTACGAGTACGATCAAGGTTTGCGTGTAACCCGCATCATCGATCCAACCGGCAGCGAAGTCACCTATACCTACGATAGCCTTGGCAGATGGATTTCGGAGCGGAACCATGTGGGTACGATTGTCTCTGGCAAACTCTACAACGAGCATTTGCTGGCTGAAGTTACGGATGCCCTGGGCGCCGTGACGAAGTTTCAATACGACGAGAAGGACAGGATTGTTTCAATAACTGATTCACTTGGCGGAACGACTGTCACTTCCTATGATTCGAACGGCAACAGGGCAAGCATTACTGATCCGCTCGGAAATACAACCACATTACTTTATGACAATCTGAATCGACTCGTTCAGCAAACTGACCCACTTGGTGCCACGACGACATTCTCATATGATTTAGTGGGCAATCGAACCGGGATTATTGATCGCAACGGAAATCAAAAGATCTCCACCTTTGATGCCCTTAACAGAGTGGTATCAGAATCCTGGATTGAAGCTGGCTCCCCGGTGAACACAATTCTCCATAGCTACGATAATGCAGGGAATCTGTTGGAGATTTCGGACAGTTTCAGTGCGCTGGAATTTGACCATGACGCAATGAACCGGCTCATCTCGACCCGCAGCGGAGGTATATCGGGAGACCCTGTGGTGGTGTTGAACTACCTCTATGACGCTAATGGTAATCGTGTAAGCGTCAATGATGATCAGGGTGTCCATCAGGACATCGAGTATGATGCTCTCAATCGCGTTTCAACGAGGATATGGACGATAGGTGGCATAGATTCTGGTCGCGTCGATCTTACCTACAATGATTATGGCGATCGGTTGACCCTGGAAAGGTACGCCGACAGTGCGGGTTCTCAAGCCATTGGAACCAGCCTGTACGACTATGATTCACTGCATCGACTGACTCGCCTGACACACTCGGACGACTCCCCAATACCTGCCGTGATAGCAGAATATGTCAACACCTATGATGCGGCTTCGAGATTGATATCCGCAACGCATCACGGGCAGAGCTTCAACTATGTCTATGATCAAACAGGCCAACTGGTAGAAGCCCAGCGTACATCTTTTGGAGACGAGACCTTTATCTATGACGCCAACGGCAACCGTACCACCAATGTTATTGGCCCGAATAATCGAGTACTCGCAGACGGGAACTTCGACTACACCTATGATGCTGAAGGGAATATCAACACCAAGACAGATCGGTTTACGGGCGAGCGCTCAATATACTTTTATGACGCAAGAAATCGCCTCGTCAGATTCACGCTAACCAACAGCGTCGGAACGCTTCTAACAGAGAATTCTTACCTCTATGATGCATTGAATCGTCGGATTGCGACCACTGAAAACGGTGCGGTTACCTATTCAATATACGACGGTGAGAACGTCTGGGCGGATTATGCTGACTCAGGTGTGCGCGATGCGCAGTATCTGTTCAATGATTCGGCTGATGAAATTTTAGCTAAATCCCCAGAAGGTAGTGCAACACATTGGTATTTGCCAGACCGGCTCGGTACGATCCGGGATATAGCAGATCCATTCGCAACCGTTCTCAATCACATCGACTATGACAGCTTCGGTGCGGTCCGCACACAGACGAACCCGGGTATTGCCAATCGTTACTTGTTCACCGGACGAGAGTACGACAACAACTCCGGCCTTTACTACTATCGAGCACGAACCTACGATCCAACGCTCGGGAGGTTTATCAGTGAAGATCCAATAGGTTTTGACGGACTTGATTTTAACCTTTATCGCTACGTCGGAAATAACCCGGTGAATGGGATTGATCCCACGGGCACTGTTGCTGTTAGTTACAATAGTATCGTCACGTCAGTTCCAGTTAAGTTTGCCTGTGCAGTTGCCAAGTTTTTCGGGCAGACTCTTTCTCCGGGCGTGGGTGGCCTGGCGATTAGCGCTCTTACGGGTGGTGCGCTTCCTCCGCTTACAATTTCTGTGATTAATCTTGGATGCGGCGTGATCGCACTTCTTTGAGGATGTGACTCGCTTTCTCAGCGCAGAACCGAATTAACCTTGCGCTCGCCATCAGCCCGGGTTCGGTTTGCAAAGTTCGGTCTTGAGGATTTTGACCGCACCTGAAAGCGACGGCGGCTCTTCCAGAAAACTGTTCTGTTTTTCTGGTTTACCGGTAGCTCAGCTATGAGGAGATCCTCGGAACCTCGTTAAGTCAAGGCGTTTTCGCTATTTCCTGCGGGCGCTTTCGCCCTACTCTCACGAAAAAATCCTATTAATCAGCACTTCCTTAGATCAACCATTATGTTAACGGACGCTAACCATCAATTTTTGTGAGTGATACTCCAGGCGCCGTAACTGAACTGAAACTGAACCGCAGTCAACAGGTGTCAACGGATTAACTCCGGTCGTTGCGTATAAGGATCACCTACAACAAAGGAGTTCAACATGCGGATACTACTTGTGATTGCAGCGCTGGTGCTGGGCAGTTGGTGGTCCAACGCCTATGCGGACTCACGCCACCCGTCTTACCAACGACCCAGACCGGGCCAGATAGTGGACCGGCTACCTGAACAACATCAGGTGATTCGAACCAACCGACATCATTATTATGTTCATCGCGGTGCTTTCTATCAGAAACGCGGCCGATCGTTCGTGGTTGTAAACGCGCCTTATGGCGCCCGGCTTGATCACCTGCCCGTTGGATATATCAGTTTTGGTATCGGCGGTTCCCGCTATTACCACTTTGGCGGCACCTACTACATTCGCGCAAACGATAAGTATGAGGTGGTGGAGCCACCGCAGGAAGCCTCAGACTACGTTCGCGTTGCCAATCGCGCGCTGGTGGTTTATCCCGCAGCAAACCAGACGCCCACTCAACAGCAGCAGGACCGATACGAGTGTCATCGCTGGTCCTTCACCGAAACAGGGTTTGATCCATCCGGGGAGGAGCCCGACTACAGGTTAAAGCCTGTCTACGATCGTGCCATGAGTGCCTGTCTTGAAGCACGCAACTATGTGGTGCGGTGATGATGAGGGAATCTATTGAAGTAACCGGCAATTATTCAAAGAGACAGTGGAGCAGCACAATGACAAGGATCGGGGGTTTTATCATTTTATTTCTGGGCAGTAGTTTTTGTTTTGCCCAGGCACAAAGGCTGATTGTCTATCCAGCCAATGGACAGTCGGCAGATCAGGTGGCGCGTGACAGGTTCGAATGTCATGAATGGTCGGTGGATACGAGTGGCATTGATCCTGCGACCCTGGCGGGCAACCAGGCATCGCCTTCTCCGGAGGCAACCACATCGCCTGCTGCAGACAAGGGCTCAAACATTGCCAAGGGTGTGGCCATCGGCGCAGTAGCAGGTGCCGTGCTGGGCTCAACCATTCACGAATCAAACCGCGGCAGGCACCAGTCTGAGGGTAACAAGGCGTTGCCAGGTGCAGTGGTTGGCGCTGCCATTGGTGGGGTCATTGGTGCCAGTTCAGATCGGGAACGGGACGCTAAGGTGGCGCGGCAGGAATCCGGGGCTGCGGCTGACGATGCGGCAATGGATATGTATCAGCGGGCTTTCAGTGCCTGTATGGAGGGTCGGGGTTATACTGTGAGATAAGCCGGTGGCGGTATGGGGGTGATAGCCCGCAACCGGGTTAACCGCTTGCGAGAAACTGATCTTTCTTTGGATGCGCCAGCCAAGGCTTAGCCTTCAATATCCGTAGGCCGGGCAGCTGGGTTATGGATCACTGATCAGTCGTTCTATCTATCATTAAAACGGAGGTGTCGGGTCTGGGTAGATCGCTCGTCAGATTCGCTAGCTGTTCAACGTCGGCAGATCAAAGCAACCAAAAAACCGCCTCACCTTGTCCTCGTCGCTTGCTTTCGCAACGCCATCTTTCAATGCCTGACTGAGGTTCAGCTTCCCGCCAAGCACTTCAGCCCAGTATTCCGGGTCGATTGTTAGCGAGACAGTTGCAGATTCACCAGACGTCGGTACCGCAACAAAGTGCCGTATCGACAGGCCGGCACTGCTGCCATCTGAGAACCTGACAACGATTTCTTCGTCGACATCCTGCGATTTTTCCGGGACCAGCAGCACCCGCAGCAAAGGCAGCGAATCAATCGCCGGGCGACTGAGAACTTCGCGCTTGTGGAATCGATGGCCTCTGAAGCGATCGAGATTCAGCTTTCCGTCCAGCTCAAGTGCTCGCGTTATGCACCAGTTGCGAATGTTGGCGGCAGTTGTTGAATAGGCAACACCACGCAGTGCGGCAGCCATCCTTGCACGATCTTCGATCTCTCCGGCATCGGCTCTGCCCTGAGTATCAACCTCAGAACGCACCAGCCATGATGCCAGCTCCATTGCCCAACGGAAGTCATTTGATGACAGTGCATTGTCGATCTGTAGTCGGACTTTTTCGATGCCGCCAAATCCTGCAATAAGCTTATTGGATCGTTCCGGTGCTGGCGTGGGAAAGAGATTTGCCTCGTCCTCATCGAACCAGCCGAAAAGGCCTGTGTAGATCTGCCGGACATGATGTTCAATCACGCCGTAGAACTGCCGGGTTGTATAATGCTTGTTGTAGTACGAAGGCAATTGGATCTTCGCGATGATTTCGTTCTGGGTTAGGCCAAGGTTTGCGCATCTCACAGTCTGGTCCCAAAGAAACTGAATCGAATCGCGGTAATCCTGAACGACTTCTGCAATTTCCTGCCTGCCAGCTATCGGTGGACCATGCGCCCCAATTAAGTAGTCTGCACCGAGACAATGCAATTCATCCAGGCCTTTTAGCAGGATTCGGGGATCGCGGTACTCTTCGCCGCGAATGGCAAACACATTGAACAGCACGGGCCACACCAGATTGTTAACGGCAATTTTCTGCACCGGGAACCAGATGGTGATTGAATCATTCGCATCAGATGGTGCTGGAGCGAACTCAACGTCCAGGCCGGCTATTTTGGTTTTGACGGGTTCATCGAAAGTATGGTGTGCGGGTATGTGGCCATTGGTAAACGGTGCGTGATCCGGGTTTCTCAGAAACATGCCGAGCCCGACATTGACAAGTCCATCCGGACCATCACTCGGCAGCGCAGTCGCGAACTGATGCACGAGACCTCTTGCGCTTCGAGGTCCCACTTCACCGCCAAAGCGTTTCAAATTTGCTTCGATCCTGGCGTGCCCCCAGATCTGCACATCTGGATATTCTGCAAGCAGTGTCTGAGTACCGCTTACGTAGTGAAAATGAGTGTAAATACAGGCAACAATCGGCGCATTGGTTTCTTTTCTGATTTCAGTAAGCGCTTCCGCCATCTCCTCATTGGACTCGCCTGTGTCGATAACGATCAACCCTTCAGGGCCTTCGATGAATGACTGATTCGATAGACCGTTACCGACCATCGACCAGGCGTTGTTGCCTACTCTGTAAAGCTTGCGGACCAGACGCTCACTGTGCGCGATCATATCCGGGTGGGCCAGTTGTCCCTGCTCACCAGTCGCGGTGTTGCCGGGGGAAAACGGTGCAGTATCAGTCATGGGGTTGCTCATAGTAATCTCGTCAGACCTCAAAATGTTAGCGGGACCGTCAGGTTTCCAGTGATGAATCTCCCATTTTCGGAAACCGAATTCAATCACACCTGCATACCCGTCAATCACTGCTGGGTTCAGCCAAAACCAGCCGCTCGACTTCCCGGGATTTCTTCTCCATCATCGGGGCCCAAATGATCAATAATACCTGGATGCCGTGAGCATGACAGACAGAAATCCCATGGTTGGTCAACGCATCGTCGTTACTGGTATGGCAGGTGCCGGGAAGAGTACGTTCTCACGGGTGCTATCGACGAAGACTGGTGTTCCCGTTATCTGTCTGGACCTTCATAGTTGGAATCCCGGTTGGGTGCGGGTACCCGAAGGCGAGCGCGCCGACACACTCGTGATTCTCGCCATGCCCTGGTGGATCTGTGCGTGGCGCGCGTTCAGACGCGGGCTTCACCAATGCCGTCGTCAATTTTTTACTTCCCGGAATAACTAGACATGCCTATTCGACTTATCTGTTGCCTGCTAACTTGCCTGATACCAGTTTCGTTGGCTTTCGCATCAACCTGCGATGGAACCATCAAAGGAGAATCGAAGGTGTATTGGGGTGATATTCACGTGCATACTGCTTACTCGCTGGACGCTTATAGTTTTGGGACACTCAACAGCCCTGCCGAGGCGTACCAGTTTGCACGGGGTGGGGAAATCCGGATGGCAGACGGTCGTGTGGTGCAACTCGATCGACCCCTGGACTTCACCGCGGTGACGGACCACGCCGAGTGGTTTGATATGCTTTACCTGTGTACTGACCCTGGAATGGCTGATCATCCGGACTGCGCAAACCTCAGAGATAATGCTTCTCCGACCAATGGACTGGACCTGTTTCGCCAGTACGTTGTGCCTTCTATTACCTATGCCGACCCCCAGGTGATTGGTCCCTGCATTGAAAATGAAGCTACCTGCCGCAAAGCCTATGTTGCACAGTGGAAGCGCGTTCAGCAACAGGCTAACGAAGCCAACGATCCCTGCAGCTTTACCAGTTTTATCGGTTATGAATGGTCTGCGACGCGCAACTTTCGCCACACGCACCGCAATGTAATTTTTTCAGGTGAAAACGTCCCGGAGGAAGCCTTCGATTACATCCGTTACCCAAAACTGGGGCAGCTGTTCAGTCTGCTCGATCAGCACTGCAAGCCTGAAGACGGCTGCGACGTGATCACCATTCCGCACAACACCAATATGGGAGATGGAACGACATTCGATGTTGAACAGGAGCCGGAGCGACAGCTCGCGCTGCGGACCAGGTTCGAGAGGCTGGTTGAAATTCACCAGGAGAAAGGTAGCAGCGAATGTCTGTCTCCGCTGGGTGCGACCGACGAGTCAGACTGCAATTTCGAGGTTCGGCTGACCCATCTTTCGCGCCCTGCGAGGCAGGAAAGTTACAACAGCGCGGAGTGGGAACACATGCGTTCGACCTACGTCAGGGGCTTGTTGATGCAAGGTCTTGCTGCCTACAAACGATCAGGCGAAGGGGCCAGGAATCCTCTCCAGCTTGGCATAGTAAGTTCTAGCGATGGCCACTCTGCCACACCGGGATTCGTCGAGGAGTCGGCCTGGCACGGCCCGGTGTTTGGGCTCGGTTCACTTGATCTGGCAATGTCCCGGCGCGATTGGAATCCCGGCGGGTTGGTCGCAATACGCGCAGAGGAAAATACCCGTGAAAGCCTTTTTGCTGCAACGAAGAGAAGGGAAGTATATGGCACCAGTGGTCCGAGGATCGGTCTGAATTTTGAAGCGAATCCGTCATCGCTAACCTGTGAGCAGGGTGGTCAATCCGCAGCCGTCCACATGGGCGGCGATTTTTTGGATGGAAGCCCCCATTTTCGGATAACGGTCACCAGTGACCGGGTCCCAATTCAAGCCATTGAAGTCATTAAAGGGACGCTCGAAGACGGTATATTCAAAGAGACGGTAACCACGCTTTGGCAAGGCGCCTCGGCAGCGCAGTGCATTGTATGGGAGGACCCCGGGTTCGAGCGGGGTGAACCCGCCTTCTGGTATGTGCGGGTGAAAGAGACGGAAACGCTGCGCTGGTCCGCGCATCATTGCCGAGCCGAGAACCGGTGCGACGACTTCCCCGGCGCCGATGCAACATTGCAGGAGCGGGCCTGGTCTTCTCCGATCTGGTACCTGCCAGTGTCCAATTGAAAAAATCACAACCGGGACGACACATGCACAAGATAAAACGGACATTTGTATCGACAGATTCGCCTACCGGGACGAGAAATGGTGCTGGTTTCAATCCCTGCCAGGGCCTCTATTTTGAACCGGCGGACAAGAAGCCAACCGTTGCGCTGATTGCCAGCCACTACAATGTCGACTTCAGTGAGCACTACCTTGGCGAGTACATGGCGGAACGGGGCTACGGTTTTCTTGGCTGGAACACGCGTTTTCGCGGCCTGGAATACGCTTTTTTACTGGAACACGCGCTGGTTGATATCGGGCAGGGCGTTAACTGGCTGCGGGAAGAAGCCGGTGTGGAAAGGGTTGTGATACTTGGCAATTCCGGTGGTGGGTCGCTGATGGCTGCATATCAGTCCCAGGCCAAGGGTGTAACGATGAAACCGACTCCTGGCCTGAAGCTACCGGACGCGCTCGATCAGATCGAACCGGCAGCGTTATACATTTCCCTTTGTGCCCATGGCGGCAGACCTGAAGTGCTGACGGCGTGGTTTGATCCGTCGATAACTGATGAACAAGATCCCGCGAGCATCGATCCGGGCCTCAACATGTACGATGAGGCTAACGGTCGACCCTACTCAGCAGAATTCATAGCGAAATATCGGCAGGCGCAGGTAGCGCGAAATCACAGAATTACCGACTGGTGTTACGAGGAACTCGATCGTCTGTCGAAACTGGGTATGACTGACCGGGCATTCAATCTGTACAGGACCTGGGCGGATCTCCGGCTGATGGACCCCACAATAGATCCCAACAAACGCAAACCCCAGTGGTGTTATGCAGGTGATCCCAAAAAGGCAAACTTTTCACCTCGTGGTATTGGCCTGACCAATACCATGCGAACCTGGTTGTCCATGTGGAGTCTGAGGGATTCTTATTGCAGCGGTGTACAGCACCTGCGAAGAATTGAGGAACCGGCCCTGGTTATCCAGAGCGATGCGGATACCGGTGTGTTCCCCAGTGACCTGCAGGCAATCTATGATTCACTGGCGTCGACGGACAAACGGATGGCGATGGTAGCCGGTGACCACTACCTGGTTGAACCGGATGATGCCCGGGATAAAACCGCCGACCTCATCGCCGCATGGCTACAAGAAAAAGCCTGAGGTTATTCGTAACTGTCCAGGGCCCAGACGGAAGGGAAGGGAAGTCAACGAGCGTGTTGAGTTCACCGAGATCGGCAGCGTCCCCGAGTTCAGTGCCGTCTCGAATCAGCGCCGACATTGCCGCCCGCATGCCTGAAACTGCAGCGCCGAGGCCAGCTAGATGCCACCGCAGTGTTCTATCAGGCAGTGCGCCATTATGCAGGGCCTGGTATTGATTGATCTGTATGTCGGGCCAACACCCACCCGGGCGGTAAACAATACGAAAGCGCAAAGGTGCGCCCGGATCCTGTAGTATTATCAATCAAATTATTTGACAGAAAATTTGGCCGATGGAAGAAAAGCAGTTAATCGACAAGCTGATTGCTCTGGCACCCCTGCTGGAAGAACATGCGGCAGAAGCGGACAAACTACGCAAACCCGTTGATAGTGTCATGAAGGCGATCGAGGACACACAGGCTTATCGGTATTTTGTCCCCAGGAAATATGGTGGCTTTGAGTTCAGCCTTGAAGGTTTTATGGATGTTGGCATCGCCCTTGGTGCAGCCGATATTTCCACTGCATGGACTGTGACATTTTGCATGGAGCACAACTGGTTGATCGGGTTGTACAGTCAGGAAGCTCAGGACTATATTTTTGGAAAACAACCCTACATTATCGCGCCGGGCGCGCTTGCGCCGAGGGGCAAGGCAACACCGGTCGATGGCGGATATCGGGTTAACGGTCATTGGGAGTGGGGTACCGGCGTCATGCATGCTGACTGGGTACTGGTTGGCGCACTGACGGATCATGATGGGCCGCCTGAGCTGTGTATGTATGCGTTGCCCATTGCCGATGTCAGCGTGGTTGATACCTGGCAGATGTCAGGTATGGCTGGAACGGGCAGCAACGATATCGTAGTGGAAGATGTGTTTGTGCCGGGCTGCCTGAGACAAAATCTGTCGGAGATGCGTGCCGGGGACAGTCCGGGAGCACACTATCACCAGACGACAACTTTCCGCATGCCGATGCTGCCGGTGCTTGGCCTGACGGCCAGCGCACCAGCAGTAGGTTGTGCGAAGCGCACGGTGGAACGATTCCGGGAGCGACTACAGGAAAGAACGGTGTACGGCACGCGGGACAAACAGTCAGAACGTGCACTTGCGCAGTCCAGGCTTGCGCACTTGAGTGTTCGCGTAAAAACTGCTGAGGCAACTCTGAAACAGATTGCCCGCGATGTCACCGAATGGGGCGAATCCGGTGAGATCTGCCCGGACATTGACAGGGCAGAACTCCGGGTGAGGATCGGCCACGTGGTCCGTGAATCCAGGAATATCGTCCGAGAAGTCGTGGAATCCAGCGGCGCCCATGCGCACAACTTGGCGAACCCTTTTGGTCGCGCCCTGCGTGATCTGGAGACCTTGTCGTGTCACACTGTATTTGATCTGGATATAGCTACAGAATCTTACGGCAGGCTGCTACTCGGAATGCCATCAAATACGCCACTGTGATATTCGAGGAATTGTATGGCGCAACGAAGAAGTACTCGCCGGTCTCTGGGCATATTTGCCGATCTTGTAAAAGCTGTGGATTGGTATGACCTCAGCCTGCAAGGGCTACTTGAATCCCGTGGCCTGCAAACGGTCAACCGGACCCAGTCTGTCATGTTGATCCACATCGCTGAGGGCATCACGAAACCCTCTGATATTGCGTATGCCATGGGGGCTACCCGGCAGAATATCCATGCCATGGCAAGGCCGTTGATTGATGTGCGTATCATCGAAGTAGTGCCTGACCCGGAAGACGGCCGCGCCAAGCACTATGCCTTTTGTGAGGTTTCGCTTGAACTCCGTGACTCTGCTCTGGCAATACTGAAGTATCTCGACAGGAAACTGGGAGAAAGAATTGGCAGGGAAGAGCTCAAGGCGCTCAAACATGCACTCTCCAGGGACTGGGGAGAGGTTCTCCCGCAATCTCGCTAGCAACATTTTAGTCAAAGAACTTGACTAATTCTCCAGGATTGTCAAACCTCGCATACCAATAAAAAAGTGGAGGAAATATGCGCTCTGAACGAGCTGTATCCCAGGTTCAAGCAATTTCGTAGTATGCTAAACGATCTCCTGAATCGCCCAGGTGGTGAGAATCTCGCCTCGTCGGGCTCCACCTGGTCAGTCAGATTCTTCACCCAGAGATAAACGCCCCATCTTCAAAGGTAGCATGACCTCGCAAGGTTACCCGCTGATAGAAGTTGAGCGTTAAAGGATTGCCGCATCCTTATCGAACAACGTCTGCAGCACCAGCGCAATGTGCGCTTTGGTACCGGCTCTGGTCGTGATGTCCTTGCGGTAAAACTTGTTTGTAAAGGGTGCAAGCGTAAAGGGAAACGAACCCAGCATCATCAGGAAGATGAAGAACGAATTCTCATCATGCTCCTGCAGGTAACCGCCTGATTGCACTCGCTTGAATACCGGTGTGATGGCGGAGTGAACTGGCATTATTCGTTCGACGAGGTAGTCGAGGCGTGGGCCCGGTTCAGAACAATCAAGCATGATGAGCCTGGAGACCTCCGGCGTCTCGGCGGACACCAACATATAGTTCGTCGCGAATGCCTTGAGTAACGATACTGGATCTCCCCCTGAGTTCAGCAATGGTGCGTGCCGTGCCTCGACGATGCTGATGTATTCATCGATCATCGCGCACCAGAGGCTCATCTTATTGCCAAAGTGGTGCCGAATCAGACCGTGGGTCAATTCCGCCTGCTCGGCGATAGCGCGCAAGCTCGCTCCTTTAAAACCGTGTTCCGCGAACTGTCCCCGTGCGGCAGCAAGAATTTTTTTCCGGGTGTGGGCGGTGGCAGCTGCCGATTGTTTTCCTTTTTTCATGCTTGATTTTATTATCCGTATGTATAATATAAGTTCTCCAACTGTATAATATAACCGCAATCAGGACGGGATGGTTAAAATGAAGACGAAAAATTATCTGGGTATCAAACCGGGTGATCTCGATAACAAACCCTACGCGAAATACTGGAATCCCCACATGAGTCCCTTGCCACTGGCTGTAAGAGAAGCAGTCGTGCATGGACCGGAGGCCGGTGAACTGGGATTTGAGTTCGCCGGGGTATCAGATTTGCTGCAGCCTGGGTATCTGCCTTTGGAAAATGGTGTTTGCCGCCTGCGGAGCGGCGTGCTCATGGTTGCTGTGAAAACAGACATGCCTGGCGTGACCGGCAGAATGTTCGAGTGGTGGATGGGCTGGCACTACATGGAAGCTCAACGTTACAAACTCTGGCACCCTCGTGCGCATGTGAATAATGGTACGCAAGATATGAATGGAGACAGAACAGATCTAAGCGACAAACAAAAGTATATGACAACCCATCATGTGACCGAGTACATAGGAGACAGTTACGAGCGAATCCGGATAACTTTCCAGGAACCTGCAAACCTCTTCGGTCGCGATGCGGACCTGACTTCAGGCGGGACCACGGCACTAATCTGTGGTCAGGTTGAGTTACCGTCGGCGCCGGTCACCATTGGCAATCTGGTTCACCAGATTCGGGAAACGCAGACCGGTACTGAAATGAGGAGCCGGTTTTGGGTGGGTGTACCCCGGCTTTCCGGTGCGGACCGAGACGGTATGATTAACAAACTGTTTGCGAGAATCATGTCGCCGGGAAACGTGCACCAGATGGCCGAGAATCTTCTTGTGCATTGTGCGATGGAAATGAATCACCTCGCCAGTTTTCTGCCTGCATTGTATGGCGAGTATCACAAGGATGGGCTCGGTGTATGAAAAAGCTGATTGCGGTACTCATCCTTATGTTTTCAGGCGCTGGACTCTGGTTGCACCACGAGGATTACTTCCCGGTCGTTGAACCGGCTGTCCGGGCCCTGGTGGCTGGCGGCAACTATGCCAGTCGGGATCCAGGCAGTGAAACCAGACTGCTTTTCTGTGGCACAGGCTCTCCAAGCAGAAATCCGGCCCGGTCAGGTCCCTGCCTGGCACTGATTGCGGGTGGCAAGCTGTACCTGTTTGACGCCGGAGAGGGAGCAATCGGCAGGTTGCACGAATTTGAGGCGCCCGTATTGAGACTGGAAAAAATATTCCTGACCCATCTTCATTCTGATCATATATCCGGCGTTGCAGAAGTGCTGCACAACACGTGGCTGTATGGACGTCAGCACCCTGTCGCTCTGGTTGGTCCTCCCGGAACCGAGGAAGTACTGAACGGCATCCGGGCGGTTTACCATGAGGACCTGACTGAACGAATGCATGTACTTGCGCAGGATGGGGTTGATCCGGCAATTGCATTTTCTGAAGCGGTTGAGGTGACAGTTGATGATCAGGACGCCGTTGTTGTTGTGGACAAACCGGGTTTGAAAATCGAAGCGTTCAGGGTGAATCATCCAGCCTGGCATTATGCTTACGGTTATAAAATTCAGGTAGCCAACAAGATCGTCGTCGTCAGCGGTGATACCACTTACTCCGAAAACCTGCTCAAACATGCAAGAGGTGCAGATCTTCTTATTCATGAGGCGCTAAACACCAGAATGATGAAAGTTGCCGGTGCGACCCTGGCTGAGTCCGGGTCGGGGATCAGCGAATCCAGAATTGAAGACATCGCCAAAGTGCACACGTCGACATCCGCACTGGCAGAACTCGCCGCCGAAACCGATATCTCTCACCTGTTGCTGACTCACCTGATTCCGCCAATCCCGGATATCTACCCGGCAAGGGCTGCATTTATAAGTACCATGGACCAGAAATTCAGGGGCGAACTCACCGTCGCCTATGACGGTCTGTGGGTGGACTTGTAAACTGCTCGGGTCTGAGTCTTCTTCACTGGTTAGGTTTACGCTCTCCGGCCTGATCACCACTACGGCCAATACTATCTCCCAAAAACCCCTCCGTCTCGGTGCCAATCACGGCCCAACGAAACAAAAATAGATGCTTGTTCATCGCTGGCCACAGGAATAAACTACTGTATGTACAGACAGTATTGCGCGCGCTCCGTTTCCAGTTTTTCTCCATTATGTTTCCGCGGAAACATTTCGCAGACAGGCACTCGGCGGACAGTGACTTAAATCATCAGTGAGTTAAGTAAACCATCCCCCGAGTATGTTGAGAACTGACTGGTGCCTCTCAGGACAGACCTTAATTAACCTTACGCTCACCATCAGCCCAGTAAGGCTTGCGAAGTTCGGTCTTCAGAATTTTTCCCGCACCTGAAAGCGGCAGTGGCGCTTCCTGGAAACTGATCGAACGCGGACACTTAAATCCTGCAATCAACCCCTTACAGTGATCGATGAGCGTCGCTTCATCGACAGCCCCCGGCTGATGCAACACCACAACCGCGTGCACCTGCTCTCCCCAGGTTTCATGGGGAATACCGATAACCGCGCACTGGTTCACGGCAGCATGCTGATAAAGAGCATTCTCAACCTCGGCGGAATAGACATTCTCACCACCCGAGATAATCATGTCCTTGACCCGGTCGACAATGAACAGATAACCCTCTTCATCAAGGTAGCCACCATCACCGGTATGCAACCAGCCATCAACAATCGTCGCCTCGGTCTGCTCTGCCATATTCCGATAACCCAGCATGACATTTGGACCGCGCAGACACACTTCTCCAACGACACCTGACTCGACCGGCTCGCCCTGATCATCGAAGATAGCAAGATCAATTCCCGGTACAGCCTGTCCGGCAGACTTCATTTTCCCGGCTAACGGCCCTTCAAAAACGTGCCGTTCCCACGACAGAACGGTTACCACGGGTGATGCTTCGGTTTGTCCATAGGCCTGGAAGAATTTTGTCGCTGGCATCACTTGCATGGCTTTTTTAATAACAGCCTCGGGCATGGGTGAGGCGCCATACATGACGCTGCGCAGTGTGCCGAGTTCGTAGTTGCCAATATCCGGGTGATTCACCAGCATATTGATCATGGTCGGAACCATCAGGAGCCGCTGGATCTGATAGTCCTGGATACCCTGCATTGTTTTCACGGGATCAAACGAGGGGATAAAATAGTTTGACCCACCCATAATGGCCGACGTCATGCAAATGCAGGCATCTGCAATATGGAACATCGGGGCGACATGCAAAATCTTGTCGCCCTCGACCGCGTCGAGTAACGGAATTGCCTGCAGGCCATTCACAATTAAATTGTCATGGCTGAGCATCACACCTTTTGAACGTCCCGTGGTTCCCCCTGTGTAGAACAGTCCGGCAAGGTCATCCCCTTGCCTGCCACAATCTTCAAGCGGCTCCGCATCAACAAGGTCTGCATAGGCTATGAGACCATCGGGTGCAACGCCATCGTCCACAAAGACAATATGCTCTACCGAATCCAGCTGAGCACGGATCTCGAGAAGCATGGGTGCATAGCTCGAATCAACCATGACGACTTTGGCCTCTGAATCGTTAAGCCAGTAGACCACCTCCGGACCGGCCAGGCGTGTATTAACAGGCTGGAATACAGCCCCTGCCCACGGCACGGCAAACATGAACTCAAAATACCGGTCACTGTTTAACGCCAGGATCGCGACACAATCGTCTTTGCCAATGCCCAGCTGGCGCAAACCGCCGGCAAATTTCGCTACTTTCAAAACCAGCTCTGCCCATGTCTGCGTGCGATCACCATCCTGCGTCGCAATCGCCTCACCGCGTGTCTGGGCAACCCTGCGAATCAACTGTGTCATGGAAAACATGATGTGGACCTCCCGTTTGTTATCGTTTTTATAAAATCGAGTGTCATTATGCCTGTACAGCCTTGCGCCTCGCCAACTCGATCGTAATCTCCAGGTGGCGTTCCCGGGTCAGCTTGTAGCCAAGATATAACGCTAATCCTGCCAGTGTAAAAAACGAGGTCACTGGACCCTGGACCAGTCCCAGATTAAAAATCACTTCCGCATCAACCGTTCCGGGGGGTGCATTTTTTGGAAAACTGATCAGATCGAGGGCAACGCCGCCAAACATCGTGCCGATGGCATTCGCGGCCTTTCCTGCAAACGCCCGCGCCGAATAGATAATACCTTCCTGCCGCTCCCCTGTGGCCAGTTCCAGCTCGTCTGCGATGTCGGCAAACATGGAGTTGATGGTAATAAACACAACCGGGGCGATAACCGCCGCGATAAAACTCTGATTGATCAGCAGCGGGAGGATCAGCCAGTCCCCATTGGGCGGGAGCAGCTCAAAGAGCCTGAGCACAATCAACACATTGCCATTAATAATCGTAATGGCGGCAGGAACGATCAGGCACCATTTTTTGTCGAGGACCCTGGTCAAAAAGGCGGCCAGTATGGACCCCACAGGCAATCCGATGAGCACTGCCACGGGTATCCAGCGAAGCTGGTTAGTCTCCAGTTCCCAGAAATGAATGCCCATAAAGGGAGTAAATGCGCCCTCGACTGCAAGTACTACCGTGCCGAGCATGAGCCCCAGGAAGATCGAACGATACGACGGACTGGAGAAGGCGACCTTCAGCTCATTGAAAACACGGTTCGGACTCAGTGGTACCTTCGCCGCCACCGCCGCAGTCAGATTTGGAATTTCCTTCCTCGTGCCCCAGACACACAACATGATCGCAAAGAATGCGATTAGACCCGCACTCAAAGCCATAATCGGGTACCCATCACCGTTATACATACCATTCGGTAAGTCAGGCTGAGGGGGAAACACCAGAGTCAGGACAACAAAATAAAAACCGAACCCACCAACAGCACCAAAAAAGAGCCCATAGCTGAACAGCACACTTCGATCCGAATAATCGCTGGCCATCTCCGCGCCCAGGGCAAGATGCGGTATGTGATACAACGTCAGGAAGGTGCGCACGGCAATCGCAAAAAACATGACCCAACCGGTGTAAAACAACTCGCTCATACCCGAGGGAGGAAAAAACAGTAAGAACAGGGTGATGGCCATTGGCAATGCGGAAGCCGCCATAAACGGATGTCGACGACCCCAGCGCGAGTTGTGTCGATCTGATACTGAACCCGCCAGTGGATCACTGATGGCATCGCACAAAACTGCTACCGCCAGGGCAATTGATATATAGGTTGCCGAAACCCCAAGTATCTGGTTGTAATAAAACAGCAGGAAGGAGTTAAACGCCGAGTTCTTTACACCCTCGCCAATCTGCCCTATTCCCCAGAAAATTTTGGTCGAGGTAGGTAATATCCGGTTGGTCACATCAATTCCTGACAGTGCCTGATTGGCACAGACTAAATTTACAGATCAGGCAATGTAACATACTCGCCGACCGACGATAGTTCGACAATCCACTGGAGCCACACCCACATCAAAATTCGGATCCTACTGATACTTCTTCTTGTCGCGACAGGTACAACCATGTTTGCTGGCTGGTGGTACAGCGCCTCCTTACTGGAGAACGAAATTCGACGCCAGGTGGCTGCGGCAGGCTGGGAGATCCAGGAACTGCTGGTTCCTCGATTCAACGGCTGGCCTCTGATAATCAAGTCCGCCGTGGTAGTGAATTCGAATCTGCAGATAAGTATCAACGCGATACGCATCCTGCCGGCTGGCGATTTCCTTGAAGACTGGCGCGTGTCCGCTGATACAGTAGAAATCAGCAATGCAGTGACGGCTGATCCAGTACCTCCCTCAAGCCGGGCCGACACGATTGCGGCACTTAACGAAATTGTCCGTAAACTGCCGATGTCGGGTTTTATCGACACTTTCTCAGTGTGTCCGGAGAATTGCATTGATGCGCATGTTTCCTGGAGACACCTTGAGGATCAATCCCATCGTGCCGGTCGGCCGGTTATTGCACTTTCCCTGGAAATCCGGAATCCGCCCCTGGCGACCAGTCTCATCTGGTCACCCGACAGCATCGATTTGTCCCTGACCAGCCGCGATCCCTACCTCGCGCTAGTTGATGCCCAGCTGCGCAGCAACGCGGGCACGATTACGATGCTTTGGACAGGTTCGGCGGCACCAGGCACTGAACCCCTGGTGTGGCGCTCCGATACCCTGTCTGTAGATATTGATTCCCTGGCGGGCCACGGCACTCTTTCCGTGCCTGTCCCCGGCGGCCTCACCTTCGACGATCTTATCGGAGAAATCAGTGGAGACTTCACAGTGAATACGATGATGGAATCCCTGCTTCAACGGGGCAGTGTCAGTTTGACTGGCAATCAGGCTCTGCCCGTTACAGGAACACTCACGAACGGGACTATCACCATCACACAAGACGCGCCGGCCCAATTCGAACTGCATTACCCGGGATTCGAGCAGAGTAGTATCCGCGTCGCTGCGGGTAGCCGTTGCAATCTTGCTAATGCCATCGCGTGTCATTTTCCGGAAGTGTTGCTGCAAACAAGTTATGAGGACTGGGACATTGCACTAAAGTCCCAGGTACTCGACTTCAAATGGGACTCGGCAGTATACGAACTCGGCAGCCACGCAGACCTGCAGATAACGAAGGCTGACAAAACCTGGTTAACCACGGAGCTTACCGTGCACGCAGATCCTCGAAAGCTGATCGCGGAAGCCAGCCAGGCCACCGTTAGTGGCTTGCCGGGCATCGACTTCATCCTCTCCCAGGATTTATTGACCGGTGCAGGGTATCTTGACGCCAACGTCAGGCGACCCGCACGAGATGCCAGGCAACTACTGACGCAACTATTCGCGCAGCCTGGCAAAGCCGATCTTTTGATCCAGTCAGGAAGGCTTGGTGCCGACCTGGATCTGGTCTGGTCTGACATTAACAATATCTCGGCTGCATCCCTGGACGTTTTCTTCATGACATCAGACCTTAATCTTACGATTGGCGATTACCGGTTGTCCGGTGGTTCGCTTGAAGCACGTCTAACTGGCTGGCCGGAGCTGAAATCGAGCCAACCGGTGACCATGTCATGGGCGACATTTGATCCCGGCGTGCCAGTTACGGCGGTGCGCGCACGGTTTGACCTGGATTTCAATTTCGAACAGGGACGCTACCTGTTATCAGGCCAACAGCTTGACGCGAATGTATTTCGCGGCGAGCTATCAAGCCAACACTTTGATTACGATTTCGGTCGGCAATCCGGATATGCCATGCTGAACCTCACAGCACTTCACCTCGATCAAATCCTCGCCCTGCAACCGGATGAATTTGAAAGCAGCGGAAAAATCAGCGGTTCAGTCCCGGTTCAGATTGACTCGGGTAAATTGGCAATCAGTAACGGGAAGGTGACTGCCCTCGCCCCCGGTGGATTTATCAAGTACAAGGCCGGGGCTACTGTCATTAACCTTGCCGAAAAAAATGAGCAGCTTAAGTTAGTAGTGGATACCATGTCAGACTTTCAATACCATTATCTCGATGCCGATCTGATCTACACACAAGACGGCAACCTGATTGCCAGGACTTCGCTGCAGGGAAAGAATCCCGCTTACCAGAATGGTCGGGAAATCAAGTTCAATCTGAATGTCGAACAAAATATAGCCTCTTTGCTAAAGAGTCTGAGGCTTAACAACGATGTAAGTAAAAAGCTCGATAGCAGAGCCAGAGGCGGAGTGATTAAATGATGAGAATACTGCAAGTCGGGATGATAGTGGTCGTCCTCGGCGGATGCACACCAACTATCCAGGTGGCGGTTCCCTCGGAGCCGATCGAAATCAATCTGAACGTCAAAATCCAACACGAGATTCTCATCAAGGTTGAGAAGGACCTTGGCGAACTATTCGAATCCGAACCCGATATTTTTTAGGAGCAATGTAATGGTTAAACACTTGAAATACATTTTGTTGCTTGTCCTGATCTCTAGTTTCAGTGCGTGGGCCAGCCCCTTAAGTGACGCGCGAGACGCTGGACTGGTCATCGAGGTGTCTGACGGATACGTCAGGGCGCAAAACAACTCATCGCCTAGAATCCAACAACTGGTGGTCGAAATAAACGAGAAGCGGCGCATCGCTTACAGTCAGATCGCTGCCCGCAATGGCATTACGGTCGAGCAGGTTGGTGTCGAAAGCTATCGGCAACGCCAGGCTGAAAATCCACACTAGAAGGGTTGCCAGCGGTGTAGCTGCAACCCAGCATGGATTTATTCACCACTCAGGAGAAAAGGCTGGCGCCGTTCGCTTTTAATCCTTTTTCATTCACGGGTAAGGTGAGTTCATCGGTTCCGGGCGTAACCGCTGCACAAAACTCCAGCATGATGCCGTCCGGGTCGAGGAAATAGAACGATCGGACCCAGGTTTTGTCATCTACATCGTCCGTGACCCTCGGCGCACCAGGCTTCACCTCAACATCCACGTGATTAACCATTTCCGAACATTCCACACCTTTGGCCACCAGGTTTTCCCGATACGCCTCGATCCGCTCAAGCGGAGCATGAAATGCTACATGATTCAGGGAGCCATGCGCAGATGAAATCGTCCCACCCTTACCTAGTAGGTTTGCCGCAGAGGCCACACCTGGCGCCGCCTTACCGGCATCTGCAAACCAGAAAAATGCCAGCAGGTTGCCACCGCCCATATCAAAGAAGAAGTGCTGGCCATAGCCTCCACCCAGGTCAAAACCCTTAACCAGCTTCATATCCATGACGTTGGTGTAAAAGTCGACGGTTTTTTCCATATCCCGGCAAACCAGCGCCATGTGATGCACACCTGCGTATTCCAGCTTATTGACACTCGTTGTCATGCCATTCCCCTTTTTGAATGTGGTGAGGCAACATGCTAACCAATCCACGGGTGTCCTGAAACCACTGGATGTTCTTTTCCTGGCACAGTCGGCTCCTGATTTAAACCTTCTTGTAATCCACAGCGTCCAAGTCAGCAAAGCTCTCCGGGACACCCTTATGGCTGTAAACAACTCGCTCAAATCCACAATCTTATTGCTCGCCACGCTGAGTCAGGCTGCCTGCGTGCTGGAAGTACATTCAAGCGACTATCATCACGATATTAGCCGGGTATTTGGCGGTGTGGACGTTGCGGCGGGACAAACCGTCGGTGACGTGGATTCCGTTAACGGCAGCATCACGCTTGGCGATGACAGTCGCGCAGAACATGTACAAACTGTCAATGGCTCAATCCGCGCCCGGGACGACGTACAGGTAATGAGTCTGGAAACCGTCAACGGAAGCATTCGAGCAGGGCGAAACCTAAAAGTGGAGGAGGACGTCAGCACGGTTAACGGCGGTATCGAGCTGAAATCCGGCACAGTGATTGGCGATCGCCTGACAACTGTCAACGGCAGTATCCGTCTCCACGGGGCCGAGGTTGTCCGTGACGTGGAAACCGTCAATGGTGACATCCGATTATCCGACGGTAGCACGATCACCGGCGACGTGATTTTTCGGGATACAGGGGGGCGCTTCAATTGGAACCATAAACGTCCCAGGCTCATTGTCGACGCAGACTCCAGCATCAAGGGCACAATTTATCTGTATCGTGAAGTAGTTCTGGAAATTCACGAGGATGCACGCGTCGGTGAGATCGTCGAGGATTTTTGAATAGTACGGGCTGATATGTTTTGACCTGTCAACTATTCAGTTTTATTTCATTTTCATTAAGGCTTGGAGTTATTGGTTCAGGATACGGCCGCTGGAGCGATGGTGGATCATGCTGATATGCGAGGGCTGGATACCTCCTGACTTCAC
>JAJFKA010000046.1 GCA_021773555.1 Gammaproteobacteria bacterium | reverse complement strand
AGTCGCGACGACAGAATGGGAGCCCGCTCCAGTGGAGTTTCAATCGCCACGTCATAAACATCTGCTTCCAGAATCTTCTTGATGTATTTGTTCATCGCAATGCGCGTGGTCAGTTGTGCGGTGCCCGAGTATAAACGCGTCGATGAGTAACGCCTAGGCGCTCTGGTGCCAGACTCCGGAGGTGTCATTTCACCACACCGTACGGAAAACTATGTCAATCGTGTGTCGAAATATTTTACATTTTCAAAAGTGACGGCTAGTAAGTGATTGATTTATATGCCATGGCCCGAATATTGCTCTATATTTAGTCTGTTTACTTTTGTGAATCTGACTGACATGAAAATTTTCCTTGGCGCCCTGCTGCTGACACTCTCGATGGGCGCAAACGCACTTATTATTGACGAGAGCTCATTTGGTGATTTCTCACAGGACCCTGAAGCACCGGTCGAGATAGGCACTTTTGACCTGGGATTGAATCAGGTTTCCGGTACGATCAATACCTTCGAGGTTATTGACGCCTGGAACGCGACCCTGCTCGCCACCCAGACCGTCGTCGGCGTCTCCATTCAAATCCACTCACTCACTGACATTGCCATCGTCGTAGCCGGTAACGGGATTGATGATGACCTCGCCGCCTCGCTTTCAGCCGCTGGCGTGTTTGACGTTGACTTACCGACGGTTCCGGAAAATTTCTTCGAAGGCTTCTGGGTTGCCAGCGCAACGATTGCGGGCGGTGACTTTGTTTTTGATCCTTTTGGATCAGTGGACTACACGTGGTTCGTTGATATCGGGGTCAGACCGATCATAGAACCGGTACCAGCGCCCTACTCATTTACATTGCTTCTCCTGGGGCTTGGTCTGTTGGCCCGGCGCACCCGGGTCAGATAGACAACAATCCTGTCCGGTCTGCCGCTGTACTCCATTTCTCCGGGAGGACTTTTCCATATTGTCAGCCTGACACCATCTCATGTCGCCTGATCCATCGTGAACGCTTACACTTGCCAGACAATCAATTGAGGCGATCACATTGAATCAGGACCAGGACCAACTCAAGGCAGCCGTTGGGCAATATGCAGCAGATTTTATTGAACGCCAGCTCGATGCGGAAACGTTGGTTGGTGTGGGTACAGGGTCCACCGCCAACCACTTTATCGACAGCCTGGCGAAGATAAAACACAAGTTCAAAGGTGCCGTTTCGAGTTCATTGGCCTCGACGCACCGACTTGCGGCGCATGGCATCGAAGTATTTGAACTCAACGACGTTAATGAACTGCTGGTCTACGTTGACGGTGCCGACGAGGCAAACGACAAACTGCAACTTATTAAAGGCGCGGGTGGTGCGCACACTCGCGAAAAAATCGTCGCTTCAGTCGCTCGTCAGTTCGTGTGCATTGTTGATGCCAGTAAAATAGTCGGACGACTGGGAGTTTTCCCGCTACCTGTCGAGGTTATCCCCATGGCGCGTTCCGCGGTCTCGCGGGAACTGGTCGCGCTCGGTGGGAAACCGGTTTATCGCGAAGGCTTCGTCACTGACAATGGCAATATGATCGTTGATGTGTACGACCTGGATCTGACAGAACCTGTCTCCATGGAACGTGAGATCAACCAGTTGACCGGTGTGGTCAGCAATGGACTGTTTGCGGTTCGACCCGCCGATATCCTCCTGGTGGGTGACAAAAACGGCATCCAGGAGAAACGAGCCTGAAGTCCTGGTGATTCCGGTCCGCTTAACTGATGCCCGGCAATAGTTTGCCGGGATTCATGATCCCATTGGGATCAAATACATCTTTTAGCCTGACCATGATCTCAATTTCCTCCGGAGATCGGCTGAAATGCAATTGCTCTTTCTTGAGCAAACCCACGCCATGTTCAGCGGAAACCGACCCCTGATAGGCGGCAACAATCGACATTATTTGTTCGCTGACCAGCTCACATTCTTTTTTAAACGCAACCGCAGACCAGGATTCCGGCTTCAGGATGTTGAGATGCAGATTACCGTCGCCGATGTGCCCGAACCAGATAATTTCAAACTCGGGGTATGCGGATTCAACCTTTTCCTGGACCTGCGCCAAAAATCCCGGCACCTGCGAAACACGTACGGCCACATCATTTTTGTAGGGCATATGTCTGGTGATGGATTCCGAAATGGACTCCCGGTATTTCCAGAGACTACGATTCTGTTGTTCGCTTTCACCGACAATCCCATCCACAACCCAGCCGGCCGTAACGCAGGACTCAAATGCGTCCAGGGCGGCGACGTCATCTGGCGTGGCCTTTACTTCGTATTCCAGCAGCACGTAATAGCTCGCGCGGACGGCAAATGGCAACGGAATGCTGTTGTGCCGGATAACATGGTCAAGCGCCTGGTCAGAAAAAAATTCAAATGCGGACAGGTCCACCCGATCATCAAAAGTGCGCAGGATTGAAATCGTGTCGGTCATAGCGGGCACTGCCAGCAACACAACCTTCAATGTGGGTGGACTGCGGGTCAGCCTTATGGTGGCTTCGGTGATTAATCCCAGTGTTCCCTCGGAGCCGATGAAGAGGTGGCGCAGATCATAGCCGGTCGCGTTTTTCACTAACCCCTGATTCAGCTGCAAGTGTTCACCGGCACCTGTCACCACCGTCAATCCGGCGACCCAATCCCTGCTGAGCCCGTAGCGGAGCACCTTGATGCCTCCGGCATTGGTGGCGATATTGCCACCAATCTGACTAGATCCTGACGAGGCAAAGTCGACGGGATAGTAGAGCCCTTTACTCATCGCCAGAGTCTGCAGGTTTGCCGTGATGACACCGGCCTGAACAGTAACCGTCCGATCGGTTTCATCGAACGACAGTACCTGATTCATTTTGTCGAAGCTGACAACAAGTTCACCACGTTCTGCAACCGCTCCTCCGCTCAAGCCTGTGCGGCCACCGGAAGGGACCAGCGCAAGTTTCTGCTGGTTAGCAAGTTTTACGATTTGGACAACTTGTTCGGTATTCTTCGGAAAGATAATTGCCATCGGTGCCGGTTTGAAAAATCGTGTCCAATCCTGACCAAAGTGCTCAAGGTCCGACGCCTCCGTCGTAACATTGTGATGACCGACAATTTCACGAAGCTGCGCCAGCATTTGCGGTTTGTCCACTCAGCTAGCACCACGCTCTTCAAGCACAACGACGGCCGGTAATTTTTTACCTTCGACAAACTCAAGAAAAGCACCACCGCCTGTGGATATGTAGCTCACCTTATCGGCTATGCCGAACTTGTCGATGGCCGCGAGCGTATCACCACCTCCTGCCAGAGAAAAACCTGTATTGGCGGCAATATCCCGGGCCAGCTGCCGGGTGCCATTCTCGAACTGAGCAAACTCGAACACGCCAACCGGCCCATTCCAGATGATGGTGGCGGCAGACCGGATGATTGCACCAATGGCGGCTGAGGTCTCCGGGCCGATGTCCAGAATCATTTCGTCATCATTCACTGTATTCGCAGATTTGACGACTGCTTCTGCGCTGGCCGAAATTTCAGTTGCAACGACAACATCCGTGGGCACAGGTATCTTAACTTTTTGCAAGAGAGAAGCGGCAACGGGCACCAGGTCCGGTTCGTACAATGACTTGCCGACGCCAAAACCACTGGCTGCAAGGAAGGTGTTCGCGATGCCACCGCCCACGATAAGATCGTCAACAATCCCGGAGAGGGATTCCAGCACATCCAGCTTCGTGGAAACTTTGCTGCCACCCACAATGGCCACCACCGGACTTACCGGCTTTGCCAGTGCCTTGCCCAGCGCGTCCAACTCGGATAAGAGCAGTGGACCCGCGCAGGCAGTCGGCGCGAGTCGCGCCACCCCTTCCGTCGACGCATGGGCGCGATGCGCTGTACCAAAGGCGTCCATAACAAATATGTCACACAGGGCAGCAAGTTTCCGGGCAAGTCCTGGATCATTACTTTTCTCGCCCTGATTGATGCGAATGTTTTCAAACAACACAATATCTTCGTCGAACCACTCGAATCCATCCAGATAATCTTTCACCAGGCGTACTTTCAGTCCGCTCAATTCCTGCAACCTGCTGGCCACCGCGGCCAGTGAAGCCCCAGGTTGGTCCGCTATCGGCCTGCCTTCTTCGGGCCGGCCCAGATGCGACATGACCATGACCCGGGCACCCGCCTTACAAGCAAATTTGATACCCGTCAGCGCGGCGACAATACGAGCATCACTGGTGACTCTACCCTCGGCAATCGGCACATTGAGATCTTCGCGGATCAGAATCCGCTTACCTTTCAAATCAAGATCCCGCATGTCGATAATCGACATCACAAAACTCCTTTGACTGCCTCGACCACGGCTTCCGCGGAAAAGGAAAAATGCGCCAGCACTGCTGCCCCCGGACCGGATTCACCGAATGTCGTCATGCCAACGACCGCACCATCCAGCCCCACCCATTTTCGCCAATAGTCCACATGAGCGGCCTCAACCGCAACTCTGGCCCGGATGCCGTCCGGCAGGACCCGTTGCCGATATTCCTCGTCCTGAGACTCAAACACATCAGCACTGGGCATGGAAACCACGCGCGTGGCTATGCCCAGTCCTGACAGTATCTCAGCGCCTTTTACAGCGATCTCAACCTCGGACCCCGTGGCAATCACGATGGCCTGAACGTCTTGCTCGGGCTCGCGGAGAATGTAGGCGCCTCTGGCTATCAGTCCCAGGTCATCTCGCGTCTGATGGACAATCGTCTGGCGGGAAAATACCAGCGCGGTCGGACCGGATCGGCGTTCTACAGCGGCTCGCCAGGCAACGACCGTCTCAACCGTATCACAGGGACGCCAGACTGACATATTCGGCGTCGAGCGCAGATTCGCCAGCTGTTCCACCGGCTGGTGAGTCGGCCCGTCTTCTCCCTGCCCGATGGAATCGTGGGTATAAACCAGAATATTTTGGATTCCCATAAGCGCCGCCATTCTCGCGGCATTGCGCGCGTACTCCATGAAAATCAGGAAGGTGCCGCTGAATGGCAGGAGGCCTCCGTGCAGCGCCATCCCGTTGGTAATTGCGGTCATGCCAAACTCACGGACACCGTAATAGACGTAATTCCCGCCGCTCGTCTCGGTGACGGCCTTCGCCTCTGGCCAGTGAGTATTATTTGACCCGGACAGGTCAGCGGAACCGCCGATCAGTTCAGGCAGAAGTGCAGCGAGCGTTTTTATGACTTCTGCCGACGCATTCCGGCTCGCAGTACTACCCCCGGCCTCATCCATTTGCACAAGCAGGGCATCCATTGTCGAGGCCCAGCCTTCCGGAAGGTCACCGCGCATTCGACGCTCAAACTCAGCGGCTAACGCCGGAAATTTCTGCTGATACTCCGCAAACTGCTGGCGCCAGACATTTTCGTACCCGGCGCCTTTGGTTTTGCAATCCCAGCCCTCATAGACATCATCGGGAATGACAAAAGGTTCGAAGGACCAGCCGAGCGCCTTACGGGTGCCTTCGATCTCTGCTTCCCCGAGCGGTGAACCATGGCTGGCCGCAGTACCCGCCTTTTCGGGCGCACCGAAACCAATCTGCGTCTTACAGCAAATAATGCTGGGTCTGTCATCAACCGCCTTCGCTGCCGCAATCGCCGCTGCGATCGCCTCTGCATCATGGCCATCGATGTTGTCGATCACATGCCATCCATAAGCCTTGAATCGCGCGGGAGTATCATCCGTGAACCAGCCATCAATCTTGCCGTCAATCGAAATACCATTGTCATCGTACAGGCATACCAGCTTGCCGAGCTTTAAGGTTCCTGCCAATGAGGCGACCTCGTGTGAAATCCCTTCCATCAGACAACCATCACCAACGAACACATAGGTCTGGTGATCCACAATACGATGTTGGTGACCAGCGTCGTCCGTGCGATTGTAATGATCAGCCATCACCTTTTCCGCCAGCGCCATGCCTACCGCATTGGCGAAGCCCTGACCCAGGGGTCCAGTCGTTGTTTCAATACCCGGCGTGTATCCATATTCCGGATGCCCCGGTGTTTTAGAACCCAATTGCCTGAAATTGCGAACTTCCTCTATTGGCAAATCGTAGCCCGTGAGGTGCAGCAACGAATACAGCAACATAGACCCATGGCCGTTCGATAATACGAATCGGTCTCGATTCAGCCATTTCGGGTTCTCCGGATTGTGCTTTAGAAAATCTGTCCACAGTACCTCAGCGATATCCGCCATACCCATGGGCGCACCCGGATGTCCGGAGTTCGCTTTTTGAACAGCGTCCATGCTAAGTGCACGAATGGCATTTGCGCGTTGCTGACGTGAATTCATAGAGTCCTTGCCGTGGTTGGAAAAATCCGCGCTATTCTCTCCCAGCGCCTGACAATCATCAACGACAAACCGTCATGAACAACATGCAATTCGTTTATGAGTGATGGTACGGTTGCAAGGCTGTGCAAGCAGGTCGAGTGTCGGTAGAATTGCGTCCTCGTCTCATCCAGGAATATGTCACTTGGCAACAAATACTACCTTTACGTCCGAATCGGTCTCAGAGGGCCATCCTGATAAAATGGCTGACCAGATATCGGATGCAATCCTCGATGCGATACTCAGCGAAGATGTCAACGCGCGAGTTGCATGCGAGACCATGGTTAAAACCGGTATGGTAATCATCGCCGGTGAGATTACCACTACTGCATGGATCGATCTGGAAGAGCTCTGTCGCCAGGTAATCCTCGACATCGGCTACAACAGTTCCGATGTCGGCTTTGATGGCGCTTCCTGTGCCATTATCAATGCAATCGGTAAGCAGTCACCCGACATTGCCATGGGGGTTGACGATTCAGAAGACCATGAACAGGGCGCAGGGGACCAGGGCCTGATGTTCGGGTACGCCACGGACGAGACTGAAGTCCTGATGCCAGCACCCATCACCTATGCACACTTGCTGGTGAAACGACAGGCCGAGGTGCGTAAAAGCGGTGCCCTGACATTCCTGCGACCGGATGCCAAAAGCCAGATATCCTTTAAGTACGACAGCAAGGGACAACCGGTCGCGATCGAAGCGGTCGTTTTGTCTACCCAGCATGATCCAGATATTTCCCTCAAGGATCTGCAGGAAGCCGTGATGGAAGAAATCATCAAGCCGGTTCTTCCCGCCAACTGGCTTCACGCTGATACTAAATTTTTCATTAATCCAACGGGTAATTTTGTAATCGGTGGACCCGTCGGCGATTGCGGATTGACCGGACGAAAAATTATCGTTGACACCTACGGCGGTATGGCACGTCACGGCGGCGGAGCCTTCAGTGGCAAGGATCCGTCGAAAGTAGATCGCAGTGCAGCTTACGCGGGGCGATACGTCGCCAAAAATATCGTTGCAGCAGGACTGGCGAGTAAGTGTGAAATACAAATTTCTTACGCTATCGGCGTCGCCGAACCCACGTCCATCAGCATTGAAACCTTCGGCACCGGTAAAATACCAGAAGCTGACATCGAAAAACTGGTTCGCGAGCACTTTGACCTTCGCCCCAGAGGATTGATTGCGATGCTCGATCTGAAGCGACCAATCTACAAGCAAACCGCAGCATATGGACATTTCGGCAGAACGGAGCCTGACTTCACCTGGGAGCGCACCGACAAGGCATCTGAGTTGGCAAAGGCGCTCTAGATGTCAGGTCCTGATCGACGTTTTAGCTTCGAATTTTCTGCACCGAAAAATGCCGAAGCAATCGAGAAGGTAAAATCCGTCCATAAGAAGCTGGTCAAACTTAACCCGCACTTTTTCTCAGTGACCTACGGCGCCGGGGGATCCACCAAGGAAGGTACAAAGCAAGCCGTGCTTGACATCAACAAAACCGGCAGCGAGGTCGCACCACACCTTTCCTTTGGCGGGGACGACGAGGCAAAGATTGAACAACTTATTCTTGATTACCGCAATGCTGGTGTGAAAAGAGTCGTCGCCCTGCGCGGGGACATTCCCTCGGGTATGGGCTCATCGACCAATATCGCGTATGCCAATCAACTGGTCGAATTTATCCGCAGGAAAACCGGGGATCATTTTCACATCGAAGTTGCCGCTTACCCAGAAATTCACCCGGAATCGACCAGCGTCAAAGCGGACCTGCAATACTTCAAGCAAAAGGTCGACGCCGGCGCCAACAGCGCAATCACGCAGTATTTCTACAACCCAGACGCCTATTTTCGCTATCTGGATGACTGCACCGCCCTTGGCGTCAACATCCCTATCGTCCCGGGTATTATGCCAATTACCAACTTCCGCGGCCTCGTGCGCTTCTCCCACAATTGCGGAGCAGAAATTCCGCGATGGATCAGCAAGCATTTGCAGGACTACGAGAATGATCCACAGAGCCTGAAAGCATTCGGCGAAGAAGTTGTCACAAATCTGTGCCAGCGCCTACTCGATGGCGGCGCGCCCGGGCTACATTTCTATACACTGAATCAATCACTGCCAACGCTTAGGCTATGGCGTAATCTCGGGCTCTGACACCCTTGCACATTCCAAGGCTGTTTACCGATGCACCCTTGCAGACTGGTACCTCTATCAAGCTGCCCGAAAAACTCGCCCACCATGTCTTGCATGTACTGAGATCGAAACTCAATGATCCCGTTATTCTGTTCGACGGCGCGGGGGGAGAATATCCTGGTAGAATCATCAAAGTTGACAAGCGCCAGGTCGAAGTGATGCTCGCGGATTTTCTTGAAGTGAGCCGAGAACCTTTGCTAACGACCGTACTAGGCCTCGGAATAACCAAACGGGACGCAATGAACACTGCCCTGCAGAAAGCAACCGAGCTTGGGGTGACTCGCATCATTCCAGTGGAGACAGCCAATACCAGCGTTGCCCGGAAACAGTATATAAAGCGATTTGCTCATTGGCAGGCAATCGTCGAGGCTGCCTCCGAACAATGCGGACGCACAATCCTTCCCGACATTAGCGAACCGACTACATTGAACAACTGGCTGTCAGCCGCTAACTGTGAAGTGAATCTGATTGCCTCACCCACCGCTGAACACGGACTCAGTTCACTATCGAGTAATCCTGCTTCGGTCAGTATTCTAATTGGGCCGGAGGGTGGGCTCACCGGGGAAGAAGAGCTTAGGGTTGTCGCAGCAGGAGCTGAGCGAGTTAAAGCAGGGCGCCTTATCCTCAGGGCTGAGACGGCACCACTGGTATTCCTGACGCTGATTCAGGCGCACTGGGGCGACTTCTGATTTGTTCTCGCAGCCGAACTCTGACGTTCTCGCAAATACCGATTGATCAGTCAATCAGCACGTTTCGAATCGAGACTTCGACGTAATCCAGGTCAGGGATTGACAGGATCTGGTCCTGAAAGCGCACCCGCACCAACTCGGTTTTCTCCGGTGTATCGCCGGTCTCGAAAAGCATTTCCTCGGAGATCTCGACCAGGCGCGGCGCAGTCTGCGCAACCGTTGCGTGATAGGGTAATTCATTCTGGTCATTCAATCCCCTGAGTATCACCAGACCAGCTGAGGAAACACTCACCAGTGAAAAACTCGCCCGCTCCACGGTCAACATTTCAAAGGACGCTACCGGAACCTGCAGGCCACGCCAGCCTAGTAATCCGAGAAACCAGTCCGGCGTACCCTCAACCCTCTGCAGTGGCTCATAGGGAATAATTTCAGCCACCGAAGATTGTGGCAACAGGATCCCCTGTTTTTGCATAGGCACCACATAGGATGAAATCACCTAGAGACTCTTCGATTCGTTCAGCACTTCTTCGATCGTGCTAAGCAGACTCGCTTCCTGGAACGGTTTACCGAGATAGCGATTCACGCCCAGCTCAAGCGCTTCCTGCTTGTGTTTTTCACCCGTTCTCGACGTGATCATGATGATCGGCAAACGCTTCAACCTTTCGTCGTGGCGGACTGCACGCAATACCTCGAAGCCGTCCATTTTTGGCATCTCAATATCCAGCAACACAACATCCGGGTAGATATCCTGCAACTGGCTCATGGCGTCGACACCATCTTTTGCGGTGGCGACCTCGAATCCCTGGCGCTCCATCAGACGCGAAGTCACTTTTCGGACGGTCACTGAGTCGTCCACAATCATGACCAGGCGGACTTTGCGCTGTGGCTCTGTGGACACCTCTTCGAGTTTATCCGGAGCTGGTGCAACAGCCTGAAGATCGTGGGAGCGCACCAGTGCCATGACATCCAGAATAATAACCACACTGCCATCACCTAGCACGGTCGCACCGGCGAGCCCGCCAACCTCGTTGAACTGCGGTCCGAGGGTTTTTACCACGACCTCCCTGGAACCAATGACTCGATCTACCTGCAGTGCCACGGCATTGTCACCACTTCTGGCCAGAATCACCGGTAAGGGCGCGACCTGTCCAGTAAGGTCAGGGACATCTGAGTTTTCAAGCATCTCACCCATGTAACCCAGCCGATAAGGTTGCCCGGCGTATTCAAACATAGGCGCATCGGGCTGGTAGTAGGCCTCAAGTTCATAAGGGCTGACCCGCACAATGCCCTCAATCGTATTCAGGGGGACGGCGTAGGTCTCTTCGCGCACCACCACCATCAGTGCACGGTTGATGGACACCGTAAACGGAATACGAATCGTAAATTCGGTACCCACACCGTAAGTTGAATCTATTGAGATAGAACCACCCAATGCCTTGATTTCGCTGACGACCACGTCCATACCAACACCACGCCCGGAAATCTGGGTAAGCTTCTGGGCGGTACTGAAGCCGGCATCCATAATGAACTGCATAATCTCCTGGTCAGTGAGGGTCGTTTCTTCTGTGATCAATCCGCGTTCGATGGCTTTGGTCCGAACCGCATCAACGTTGATACCACCGCCGTCATCGCTGACATTCAGGATCACGTAGCCACCCTCTCTGGACAGTCTCAAACTGATGCGACCCTGTTCTGACTTACCGGCTTTCGCACGGTCTTCGGTTGATTCAATGCCATGGTCCACGGCATTGCGCAACATGTGTTCGAGTGGGGCGACGATGCGCTCCAGGACAGTTCTGTCCAGTTCGCCTTCTATGTTAAAAGCATCAAACCTGACTGATTTTCCAATTTCGCCACTAACCTGCCTGACGATTCTACGCAGCCTCGGAATCAGCCTGGCAAATGGCACCATGCGTGTTCTCGTTAGACCTTCTTGCAGTTCACTACCGATTCTCGCTTGTTGATGTAGCAGTGTTTCCGCGTCACGACTACGGTTGACCAGGGTTTCCTTCAGATCCAGCATGTCCGAAGAACTTTCGCTCAGGGTTCTCGAAATCTCCTGAAGCATGGTATATCGGTCCATTTCCAACTCATCGTAATCCGAGTCTTCAGTTGAGTGCGTTCGAATCAGGGTCTCACGGGATTCCGCTTCTATTTCCAGGCGTCGCACCTGCTCTCTGATACGGCCAATGGTTTCCTCCATTTCCTGCAGGGCTTCACCGAAGTCTGAGATTTGCTGTTCAACGCGACCCCGGGTGATGCTTGATTCACCTGCAAGGCTGACCAGTGATTCGAGCAGGTCTGAGGAAACCCGCACCATTTCCTGTGCCTGGGATGCCGGTGTCGGCGGGGATCTGTCCGCCTCCTGGTCGGCCACGACCGGTTCTGCGGTGGATAACTGTTCCCCCGATTCCGCTGACACAGGCGTACCTGCAACTTCTTTGGTTAACGACGCAAGTTCTTCTGCGCTGGCCTCGCCGCTGGCGAGTTTTGTGTAAATACCAACCCTGCGGGTAATCTCGTCCTGGCGCTGGTTCAGCAACCCAAAAAACTGAGCACCCATGTCCACCGGTTTTTGCTGAATACCAATCAGGTAACTTTCAAAGTTGTGGGTATATTCCCCGAGGCTGTTCATTCCCGCCATTCGTGCACCACCCTTCAGGGTATGCAAATGGCGGAGCAAGTTGTCCAGGTGTTCGCTGCCAGCAGGATTCTCGCTCCAGTGCTGGATGCTTTCATCAATACCTTCAAGCAGTTCATCGGTCTCTTCGAGGAAGATGGGTAAAACATCCTCATCTATCTGGTCAGCAGGCAAATCAATCGCGGCAATCGGTGCCTCTTCGGCTGCTTCAACCGCAAGGTCCGTCGGCTCTATAATTGATACTGCGCCTGTTTCAGGCACCTGATCGAATCGCATGGACGCCAGGTCCTGTGCGCTGACATCACCACTTTCAAATTTCCGGTAGATCTCTACCCGGCGCGTGATTTCATCCTGGCGTTGATTGAGGATCGCGAAAAAGGCCTCATCAAATTCCACCGGATTTTGCTGCACACCAATCAGTACTGTTTCGAAGTTGTGAGTAAATTCACCAAGACTATTCAACCCGGCCATTCGCGAACCACCCTTCAGGGTGTGCAAATGCCTCAACAGATTATCAAGGTTGCCGAGCGCACCTGAATCTTCACTCCACTCCAGAATCGACTGATCGATCCCTTCAAGCAGTTCATCTGCCTCTTCCAGAAAAATAGGCAGGATATCCGGATCCACATCGTCTTCCGGCAATAAGGTTCCCGCCGGGGTCGGTGTGCTCTCCTGGTCAGGCGCTTCAGCCAGCTCACCTGTATCCTCAGTGTCGAGCACATCAGCGAGCTCTTGCGCTTCGGCAGGCTCGAGGGTTTTTAGTATCTGGATGATATCCGCGGCGGACTCAACGGAGAGACCTGAAGCTATGTGATCAAACATGCTCACCAGTTGTTCATGCGCCGCACCAAGCGTCGCAATCACGAACTCGTCAGGCGCAGCCATTTCCAGGTTGTATACCGAGAGTAACGCCTCTATTAGAGCCTGTAATTCCAGCTGGCCAAGTTCCACTGCCTGTTCACCAGCGTGTTCCAACTCATCGCGTACTGCAGCCAGGTATTCCGGCTGCCAGTTCTCAGAAACAACCTCTTCCTGACTGAGTAACCTGATTTTCTCGAAGTTAAAGACCAGATCGGGTCGCTGGGCCGTGCCCTGGCCGACATCCGATTCGAAAGCTTCAATCCCGTCAAGATGGTCCCGATAGGCGTCGAGATCAGCAACGACCGCGGCCATAAGTGCTCCGCCCCTGGCAACGAGTCCTACCAGGGTTTCATCAACCGCCAGATTCTGTGTCAGGTATTGATTGGCAAGCTGTTCCAGCGGTGCGGCTATTCTCGAGATACTCGGGATCTCCGCCATGGCGGCGCTGCCTTTCAGGGTATGGAAGGCGGCAACAAGGTCGCCGCTCACTTCTCCCGGAGAAGTCAGGAACGCTCGAACCACCTCCAGTCGTTCATTTGCCTCGATGACAAAGATATCATCGAGTTCAAAATCATCGGCATCTGCCAGCTCTTCAGTCGTCAGGGCGTCAACCGGCAAAGCAGTATCAGATTCCGGAGTGCCAGTCATTTGCCCTGCATCAACTTCTTCGAGCGCTTCCTCTGGTATCCCTTCTTGTGGTGATTCCTCTAATGACAGCACTTCTGCAGGCAGAATATCGTCGAGTGCCAGGTCATCCAACTCAAGCCCATCGAGTGCATCCGGCAGGTCAAAGCCTTCGACCAGTTCGTCTGCTCCCGGAATATCCAACACTTCTTCCGCTTCGTCGACAGTCTCGAGGAATACCTCCTCCTCGAGATTCGCTTCAACTTCCTCAGCCACGTCTGCCAGGCCAAAATCAACCGGTTCTGGTTCTGGTTCTGGTTCAGTTTCAAGATCCGCGGCATCCACGACTTCAGCGTCCGCCACAGACTCGGGCTCGGCCGCAGTTTCGTCAAGCTCAAACTCGAACTCATCGTCCTCGACAACTTCTTCGGGCGATTCCCCGACCAGCGACGGTTCGGCTGGCTCTTCCACTTCGGTTACCGCAGCATCATCCGGGGCAACAGGGGAATCGGCAGGCGACTGCGTCTGCAGGGGTGCTTCTCCGCTGGCCAACGCCTCCACCCGCGCGACCAGTTCATCAACAAGGAACGATTGCTGATCCTGATTTTTAAAGTATTCCAACCCCTCCGGCACACGCCCAATGACTTCGGCAATCATAGTCGCCATACCCACACTGGGTTGGATGGTCTGATCAATTACCCGGTTGAGCATATTCTCAACCGACCACGCAAGTTCCCCGAGCACCGTCGCGCCGACCATTCGCCCACTGCCTTTCAGGGTGTGAAATGCTCGGCGCAGCTCCGTCATTGCTTCACTATTACTGAAGTCACTTTGCCAGGCCGGGAAAAATTCATTCAGCGTCTCAAGAACTTCTTCAATCTCTTCAGCGAAGATCTCAAGGATCTCATCATCAATAAGTTCGTCATCTGCAGTTTCTTCTGCAGCCTTATCCCCACCTGGCTCATCTGCAGGGCTCTGGGTAACGGGGGCGACTTCCGCCTCCTGGCTCGAAGGCTCATCGGCCGGGAGCTCAGGGGCATCCAATTCATGCGCATCCTCTGCAGGCTCAAATGCTTCCTCAGCCACCTCTTCAATTACGAAGGCTTCGGCCTCTTCCTGCGGATTAATCTCCTCAAGATCAGGTTCCGGAATCGCTTCATAACTGTCGTCTTCTACCAGTTCTTCATCTACAAGTTCTTCAGCAACAATTTCTTCAACGACGGTTTCGTCTACAAGAGTGGCCTGCTCTTCTTCTTCGATTGCTTCAGCAATCTCCTCAGACGTCCCAACAACGTCTTCCTCTCCTGAAACAAAACCGAGCTTCGCCACCGCAGTCTCGGCGACCTCTACCATCTGTAAATAGGGATCACGGGAGTTTTCGAGCAGTCGCTCGAGGAAGTAGTCAATGCTCGTGATCGCATCCGCCAGGTCGTCCATGGCAGACAACTCAGGCGTCTGGTCATTGTCCAGCAAGGCCGATTGCACATACCGCGACGCGGCAATTAACACCTCGCTGGATCTTTGTTGGTTAACAATCAGCAATCCACCGCGCAGATCATGGAGTTCAGCGGGAAGCGACTCAATTTTAGAGCGATCAAAATTCGAAGAAACATAATCAATCAGTCGGTCTCTGCATTGCGCCAGGCCGGTTCGCGTTTCCCGGATCACAGCGGCCTGCGCTTCATCCAGATCACCGAAGCTATCACCGTCTGGTCCGTCATCAGATTCACCAACGATGGCGGCGAGTACCGATTCAACTTTTAACAGATCTTTCGCCATATCCAGCAGGGCTTCTTCCTCAAGCACCGCGCCTGACTGTTCGTTCTCCTTGATAAAGGCAATCTGCCTGACAACCGCGTCCTGGTGCTCTTCCAGTTTAACGATATTCAAAGTGCTCGAAATTTGTTCCAGACCTGGTAACAACTCAACCAGGGCGCTGGTACTTCTGTCGGCGGACCGCACATACAGATCGAGCTTATCCGTAATGCTGCGCAGTTCCTCAATCAAAATTCCCGCAACTGCCGCGAGAGTTTCATCATCAGGACCAATAGTGACAGTCTCAGATCCCTGATCCCCGGCAGCATCACCTGCCGTAAACAGCTTCCGTGCGATCAATATCCTTGCGGTATCTTTACTGGCGGTCTCAATGAGTTCCAGCACTTCAAGAGCGGTTTCCGAAGAAACGGGGTCAGAAAGTGCCTCAGCACCGCCCTCCGCCAGACGGACAATCTCGTCGTCAAGGCTGCGCAAGGCGTTCGCGACGGGTGCACTCAGTTTTATTGCACCGGTAGCAACGCCTTCGACAAGCGCCAGTCCGAGCTGAGCGAGGTTACCGACTGGCGAGTCACCGCAAACCTTCACCAGCATCGAGAACACCTTGCCAATCATGTTCAGGTTCTCGCGAGCATTTTCTCTTTTCACCAGGGCAGCCAGTGCTTGCTTATAGCGCTGTTTCAGCTTCGGTAGCGTTGCCGGACCGTTAGCCGAAACATAAGCATCAACTACACTTGCAGCCGGGGCTTTGGTCACAGGTGAAAGATCGTGGCCTACAGGTTCTTCCGAGACTACCCCGCCAATACGCGATTCGCCGCGAGCCACGCGCAGGTTGTTAACCAGTGGCAGATAGTTCTTTTCACTGTCACTCTGTTCTCTCTGGATAAGGTCCAGATATCCGGGCATTTGCAGGATCGACTGCATCAGAACTTCCTGGGCTTGTCGCGTATCCGGGACGCTGGCATTCATTAGCGCCTGGGCGAGTTGCTCCATTTCCTCAGCGACCTGAGAAGGACCGGCAAGCTCCACCATTTTCATGGTTCCATGGACCTGATGCAGAGAGGTCAGGCAGGATCTCATGCTGCTGGCATCATCCGGAGATTCCGCGACGGCTTCGAGCGCGTGACGTGCCTGCTCGAGTGTCTGGGAAATCTCACCCTTGATCCAGTCCAGCGCTACATAGTCTTGAGTTGCGCTCATAACACTTCCATTTCCGTGTTCACTTTATGTCATCCTATTCGGGCAACTTGAAGCTCGTTACCGACGCTCGTAGCTCATTCGTGACTTCAGCGAGACCACCAACGGCTGCGGCAGTTGTTCGTACGCCTTGTGTGGTTTGTGACGAAATTTCCTGAATACTTTTCATTGTGTTCGAAATTTTCCCCGCGGAAGCTGCCTGTTGGCGTGCTGCATCCGAGATATTTTCAATAATCTCTGCCAACGATTTCGATACACCCTCAATTTCACCCAGCGCAACACCTGCGTCCTGTGCCAGACGCGTACCCTGAACTACTTCTGCTGTAGTCTGCTCCATCGAACTAACGGCCTCGTTAGTGTCACTCTGAATCGTTTTTACAAGTGCCGAAATCTGTTTTGCCGCAGCACCTGAACGTTCTGCCAGCCGCTGCACTTCGTCCGCGACGACCGCGAATCCTTTGCCCGCGTCCCCTGCCATCGAAGCCTGGATAGCAGCGTTGAGAGACAGGATATTTGTCTGATCGGCAATGTCATTAATAAGGGCAACAATGTCACCAATTTCCTGGGAGCTTTCACCGAGCCGTTTAATTCGCTTCGCTGTCTCCTGGATCTGGCCGCGAATATTATCCATGCCATCGATCGTATTTTGTACGACCGACGCACCCTTGTTGGCAATATCCACCGACCGTTCCGCAACGGACGAAGACTCAGCGGCGTTGTAGGAGACCATGTCGATTGAAACAGCCATCTCATTAACCGAATCTGAAACATCCGCAATCTCATTTGATTGCCTCTGGGATGCGTCTGCCAACTCCACCACTGAGCTCTGGGTTTTCTCAGCGACGGTTGACACTTCCGATGAAGCTTCATTGATTTTCGATACCAGACCGCGCATCTGGTCAATGGAAAAGTTGATGGAATCGGCGATCGCACCGGTAAAGCTTTCAGTGACCGTCGCCTGGACCCTGAGATCACCATCAGCCAGATCAGCCAGCTCGTCCAGCAACTGTAGAATCGCGGCCTGATTCTCCTCGTTACGGACTGCTGTTTCGGCTGTACTCTTATTACCTTCGCGATAAATCAGAAAGCTGATCATCAGAAACAGAACCAGGGAAGAAACAACAAATCCGAGCCCCAGCACCTGTGATCCGATCAGGCCGAGGGTGCCGCCCTCGAAGGTCCCGATCAACGTATCACTGACGATCAGGAAATCCGTCGACAAGCTATAGGTCTCATCCGCGGCAGCCTTCATTTGCACCACGTCTCTGGAGCGACTCAGAATTTCGTTCACACGGGCAGAAACCGACCTGAACAGTTCCTCTATCTTTGTCAGACTACTCTGAACAGCAGAATCCGTCGCGGCATTGAGCAGCAGGTCCTTGTCTCCGTTGGTGAGTCCATCCAGCACCTTCTTGAAAGTTTCGCTATCCCGCGCAAAGTTATCTGACAGGCCCTTTGCATTTCCTACTTCCAGCACCCTGTCGACGCTGTGCGACATGCGCTCGACAAGCAATGATTGTCGCTGTGCCAGCGCGACTTCGTTTGCCGCGGCAGAAGATCGGAGCAGGGCGGCGACTACTTTGTTATTTTCTGCCTGAATGGCAGACATTGAGATCGTCAGATCCGCAGACATATCACGCAGGTACATCACTGCATCCTGATTGCTCAGGATCAAATCCACATCCCGCTTCATGTCTTCCCAGAGCGAGCTGATCTTGTTTAGCTGATCCTGTGCCGCCACTGGAGATG
The DNA here is from genome assembly GCA_021773555.1 of Gammaproteobacteria bacterium. Classification (GTDB taxonomy): domain Bacteria; phylum Pseudomonadota; class Gammaproteobacteria; order Pseudomonadales; family Azotimanducaceae. The sequence continues at coordinate 43,738 of JAJFKA010000046.1, read as the reverse complement.
GTGGCAGGCCCTGGACTGGGTCTCCGTTTTTCAGGCTGTTCAGGTTCTTTTCAAATTTGTTCTTGGTCTGCGCCAGTACCGGGAAGATTGCAACGTCCCCTTGTGCCGCACTAACGGAATGCTTGGCAATCTCCTGGGAAAGGACCTTCAGCTCATTGGCATAGCGCAGGTAGCCGCTTTTCTGTCCCGCATTCTGATTGGCAAAGTAATAGTTACCTGCAAATCCGGCAATTGAGACCAGCAGAAGTACGACCATAATCGCAATCAGCGGATTGCGAAATACGTTTCCAACATTACTTGGTTTATCGGCCATCAAAAAATCCTTTATGCATTCGGCTTCAACTCAGGAAGCAATCGCTAATTTTTCCAGGTCAGGGTGTTCCGCCAGTGCCGCCAGACTCAGCACCGGCCACTGAATTCCTGCTACCCGGTAACCTCCCCGAACAAATGGTTTGAACATGTCATCAATGCCATCGACATTTTCATCAAAGGAGTCGCTGGGGAAATGCTGCATGCCCAAAGACTCGTCAACGATAAAGCCGAAGTACTGAACCTCGTCCTCAACTGCCAAAACCCGCCGCTGAGTTCTTGGCAGGCGTGACAGCTCGCCAAAAAAAATTGCCAGATCGAGCACTGCCATTAACTTGCCGCGCACATTGCCAACCCCATAAACAAACTGTTTTACACCGGGTAACCGTGTCGCCTGAGGCACTCTCATGGTTTCCGCAACCTCGTCCATCGGCACCACAAATCGCTGTCCCAGCAGACTGAATCCCAGACCCGTCCAGTGAATCTGGGCATTCTCTTTTGAAGGTAGTTCACCTGATCGTTCCCGACTGCGTTCATCCAGTAGTGCCAGGGCCGCAAAAGGGGCAACTGCGCTCAAATCAAAATCTCCATAGTGTGGTGTTTGTTTTCAATCCAGTTTCAATAAAAAACTATAAGAGCGTACCCATGACGCTGACCAGTTCGTCAGTGTCCACGGGTTTTGTCACATAACCTTTCGCCCCCTGCCGTTCTCCCCATACCTTGTCCGTTTCCTGATCTTTGCTACTCACGATGATCACCGGAATGTGCTTTGTGTCCGCTCCTCTTGAGATCTGACGGGTTGCCTGAAAACCATTCATATCCGGCATCACTATGTCCATCAAAACAACATCAGGCTGCTCCTCCCTTGCCATGGCGACGCCTTCTCTGCCGTTGTCAGCGGTAATAACTTCATGGCCCAGACTCTCCAGCATTTCTTTGAACTGGAAAATCTCCGTCGGCGAGTCGTCCACTACCAGTACCTTTGACATCTTGATCTCCCTGCTATCCGACTTTGACGTGATCGCGGATAGCGCTCAGCAGTTCGTCTTTGCTGAACGGTTTGGTTAAGTACTGGTCGGAACCCACGATGCGACCTTTGGCCCTATCGAAAAGACCATCTTTACTGGAAAGCATGATCACGGGAGTGTTTTGATAGGCACTATTGTTTTTAATCAACGCACAGGTCTGATATCCATCAAGCCTGGGCATCATGATATCAACGAAAATTATCGCAGGCTGGGTATCTGCAATCTTCGCGAGGGCATCAAAGCCATCAGTTGCGGTTATCACCGTGCACCCTGCTTTGGAAAGAAGCGTTTCAGCGGTTCTCCTAATGGTCTTGCTATCGTCAATGACCATTACCTTGACGCCTTCGAAATTGTCGTCCATAGGTTCTACTCTATTTTAACTACAGATACGTACACCAAATTAACAAAAAGGCATTGCTGTCCGTGAGTTGCATCGCATTTTGTAACACAGTTGTTAAACTCAATCCATAAGTACCCGACAGTTAAGGGAATTCCGCTGGAAATATCCATTTATGGACTACATTTCTGGTTTACAATGCTCCTCGGCGAACTGACGCAGCAGATTATACTCCCAATTAACGAGGTCTCTTAAACTTGGCAATAAAACTCGGGGTCGTGATGGACCCAATTGCTTCCCTAAATCCAAAAAAAGACTCAACGCTTGCGATGATGCTTGCCGCACAGGCAAGAGGCTGGGAAATTTACCACATCCAGCAGGATGGATTATATGTAGAGGAAGGCGAGGTCTTTACTGGCCGCTATCAGGTCAGAGTTTTCGATGACCTTGACCATTTTTACGAAATTATTGAATTTCAGCAGGCTCCCATTTCGGACCTTGATCTTGTCCTCATGCGAAAGGATCCACCTTTTGACATGGAGTTTCTGTATACCACCTACCTGCTTGAAATGGCCGAACGTGCGGGTACTCCTGTCGCGAATCGTCCAGGAAGCATCCGGGATTGCAATGAAAAGCTTTTCGCCCTGCAGTTCCCCCAATGCTGCCCTCCGCACGTGGTCAGCCGAGATCCACTGGTCCTGAAGCAATTCCACGAAAAATACGAGGACGTGATATTCAAGCCGCTCGATGGCATGGGCGGCGCCTCAATATTCCGGGTCAAACCCGGGGACAGTAATCGAAGTGTCATCATCGAAACCCTGAGTGCCCATGGGACGCAGCAAACCATGGCACAGCGCTACATCCCTGAGATCGTTGCCGGGGACACCCGTATTCTGCTGATTAACGGCGAGCCTGTTCCTTTTGGCCTGGCGAGGGTACCCGCCCTGGGGGAGTCCCGGGGTAATCTGGCCGCGGGCGGCAAGGCCGTCGGCCGTGAACTTACCGATCGGGACTTCTGGATCTGTGAACAGGTCAGTGCTGAACTGGTTGCCCGGGGACTGTACTTTGTTGGCATCGACGTGATTGGCGAATATCTGACGGAAATCAACGTGACCTGTCCGACCTGTATTCGCGAACTGGATAAGGCTTTTAACCTGGATATCGCCGGGGATTACATCAACTTTCTGGAACGAACATTTCTTAACGGATGACCACGCTTTCCCCTGCGATCACACCCGCTGACCGGCTCAGCTTCACGACATTCATGGCCGTGGTTATCCATGCTGTGATTATCATGGGAGTGACATTTACTTACGTCAACAGAAGTCCCGCCACCCACACCATGGAAGTCACACTGGCCCAGCACCGCAGCAACAATCGACCAGATAAGGCCGATTTCCTCGCGCAGTTTAATCAGACAGGCAGCGGCACCCTGGATGAAAAAGCGCTGATTACCTCACCAACCGAAGCAGAGTTTCACGACACCGTTATTCGCGAGGCAAGCCCACGTCAAATGCCCGCGAATGCTGCCAGGGTCGAGGAGAAACTTAAACCGGTGATTACCACCACCGGTCACAGCGAACACAAGATTTCCGCGGATATCTCCTTACAAACTCCCAATCCGGGCGAACTGGATGATCCTGCGGAAAAGTCTTTGCGTGAGCGCAGCCTCGAGATCGCCAGTCTGGAGGCGAGGCTGGATGAACAACGCCAGATTTACGCAAAACGGCCACGTATTAAACGCCTGACCAGTCTCTCAACCGCCTCCAGCGCCGATGCCTACTACCTGAATTCCTGGCGGCGTAAAATCGAAAGCATCGGCAATTTGAACTACCCCAGGGAAGCCAGGGCGCAAAAACTCTATGGCAATCTGCGTCTCATGGTAGCGATCCTGCCCGACGGCTCGCTCCGTGAAGTCGAGTTACTGGAGACGTCCGGACATCAGGTCCTGGATGAAGCTGCACTACGTATCGTTCGCCTTGCTGCGCCTTTTGCCCCGTTTCCCGATGAATTGCGGCAGACAACAGACGTGCTCGAAATCATCCGAACCTGGCAGTTTCGCAAGAACTCGTCCCTCAGGAGTTACTAAAATAACAACCTGGTTGAAAGCTGCACCGGGAACCAATTCAGGTTATTGTCAGGATATGAGCTCATGGACGGACCACCGGTATGTCTGATCAATCGCTGAAAGGCAAGTTCCTGGTGTCGCTGCCAACACTCAAGGGCGACTATTTTCAACACTCGGTTACCTTGTTGCTTGAGCACAATGCCGAGGGTGCCTTTGGTCTCGTCATCAATCACCCAACCAATATTTTACTGAGCGAAATTTTTCCCGAACTACGGGGCAGTGATGATAGGACCGTGGTGATGGAAGGCGGTCCGGTTGAAAGAGATCGAGTCTTCTTCCTGCATAGTGCTGAAAAATCCTACGAGAGTTCCCAACAGGTTAACGAGGACGTCATACTTTCATCGTCACCGGCGCTGATCGAAGACCTTCATCGGCAACGTCAGCCCGCGTCGCTCATCGCAGCCGTTGGTTACGCAGGATGGGCTGCGAATCAACTTGAAACTGAAATTCTTGCAGACGCCTGGCTGGTCGCGCCTTTCGACAGGAATATTCTCTATGCCGGTGATCACAACGAGAAACCCTTCAAAGCGGCGGAGAATATGGGTATTGACCTGAACCTGATCGGACCCCGCTCTGGCCATGGATAACCAGCACCAGCTTGTAATGGGTTTCGATTTCGGGACCCAGAAAATCGGCGTTGCGATCGGCCAAAGCATTACCAAAACCGCCAACCCCATTGCTATCCTCAAGGCTGCCAACGGTATCCCCGACTGGGCAAAGCTAGCTGACCTCATCCGGGAATGGCAACCGACGCTCCTGGTGGTGGGCTTGCCACTGAACATGGACAGTACCAGCAATGAGATGTGCCGACTCGCGGCTAAATTTGCCAGGAAGTTATCGGGCAGGTATGGCCTGCCTCATGAAATGATGGATGAACGATTAACTTCATTTGAAGCTGCAGTTGATCAAGGTAGTGACGTGCTCGTGGATGATGTCGCAGCAAAATTGATTCTTGAGTCCTGGTTCAGGCAATCGTCAGGCAAAACAATTAAGCGGCAGGATCCAAACCCCAGGGATGTGACTACGCCGTCCGGGTAAGTGGGCTAGAGACCTAGATCCCCGTCACTGGACTCGAGTGACAGACCCTGAGCAGCGGGGCTTGCACCCGGTCGTTCCCCTCCCGAGAGTTTTATCATCAGGCGCAAATCGTTTGCAGAGTCCGCGGAGGAAAGCGCCGACTCGTAAGTTATGTCACCGTCCGAGTATAGGTCATAAAGCGCCTGATCAAAGGTTTGCATACCGAGCTCGCGTGATTTGGTCATCACTTCTTTCAGGGCATGAACGTCACCCTTGCGGATCAGGTCTGATACCAGCGGGGTGTTGATCAGGATTTCAATTGCCGCGCGTCGACCCTTGCCATCAATCGTTGGCACCAGTTGCTGGGCAACAAGGCCCCTCAAATTAAGTGACAGATCCATCCAGACCTGATCATGGCGATCAGCCGGGAAGAAGTTAATGATCCGATCCAGCGCCTGGTTCGCGTTGTTCGCATGCAGCGTTGCCAGGCAAAGGTGACCTGTTTCTGCAAACGCCACCGCATAGTCCATGGTTTCACGGGTCCGAATCTCACCGATCATGATCACGTCAGGTGCCTGACGCAGGGTATTCTTAAGAGCAACATCGAAGCTCGGGGTATCAACACCGACCTCTCGCTGGGTCACCATGCAGCCGCGATGTTCGTGGATAAATTCAATCGGGTCCTCGATCGTAATAATATGACCCTTACTTTTTTCGTTGCGATGGCCAATCATTGCAGCAAGTGAAGTCGACTTACCGGTTCCGGTCGCGCCAACAAAAATAATCAGTCCTCGCTTGGTCATCGCCAGTGTCTTGATAGCTTCGGGTAATAACAGGTCATCACAACTGGGGATATGGGTCTCAATTCGTCGTAGCACCATGCCGGCAAAGTTACGCTGGTAAAAGGCGCTCACCCGAAATCTACCGGCAATCGGAGAGTGGATCGCAAAATTGCATTCCCGCTCAACCTCAAACTCCTGAATCTGGGCTTCTGACATGGTGGACAGCACAAGCTCTTTGGATTGGTCGGCCGTTAGCGCAGTCTTTGACATGGGCATCATCCGCCCGCTGACCTTGATTGACGGGGGCAAACCTGCCGTGATGAACAGATCCGAGGCACCCTGCTCAACAACAACCTTGAGCAATTTATCAAAATCAATCATTTACGCGTCCTTGTAACGAATTTCAACAGCACCTGCGGACTTCGGCTTATTTAAAATCATCCGGCATCTTGGCTTTTTCCTGGCAAGCTTCTTTGGTGATCAGATTTTTTTCAAGCAAACCCCGCAGACACTGATCCAGTGTCTGCATTCCCAACTGACCGCCGGTCTGGATAGCGGAATACATTTGCGCAACCTTGTCCTCACGGATCAAATTCCGAATGGCCGGGGTACATAGCATGATTTCATGCGCCGCGATTCTGCCTCCGCCAATTTTCTTGAGCAACGTCTGGGATACGACCGCAGCAAGAGATTCCGACAACATTGATCTCACCATTGATTTTTCAGAGGCCGGAAACACATCGATGACCCGGTCAATTGTCTTCGCGGCGGATGACGTATGTAAAGTACCAAAAACCATGTGCCCGGTTTCCGCCGCTTCAAGCGCAAGGCGAATGGTTTCGAGGTCACGCATCTCACCCACCAGAATTATGTCCGGATCTTCACGTAAGGCAGAACGCAGCGCTTCATTAAAACCCAGCGTATCCCGATGGACTTCTCGCTGATTGACCAGGCATTTCTTGCTTTCATGCACAAATTCGATGGGGTCCTCAACCGTGAGGATATGCTGGTAACGATTATCGTTGATGTAGTCCATCATCGCCGCAAGGGTTGTACTCTTACCTGAACCGGTCGGGCCGGTGACGGTAATGAGGCCCCGTGGTGTCTCCGATACCCGTTTAAATATCTCGCCCATGCCGAGTTCATCCATGCTCAGCACCTTGGCAGGAATGGTCCGGAAAACGCCACCAGCACCGCGATTCTGGTTAAACGCATTCACCCGGAATCGCGCAACCCCGGGGACTTCGAAAGAAAAATCACACTCAAAAAACTCTTCGAAGTCCTTGCGCTGTTTGTCATTCATTATCTCGTAGATGAGCGAATGCACTTCTTTGTGATCCAGCGCCGGTAAGTTGATGCGGCGTATGTCCCCATCCACCCGGATCATCGGCGGCAAGCCCGCGGACAGATGCAGGTCGGAAGCACCCTGTTTCTCACTGAACGCCAAAAGTTCGGTTATATCCATGCCCGTTACCTGTTCAATCGTTAACTTATTTGGTACAAACCCGCATCCAATCGCGCATACGGTCTTTCAAGGGAATCAATCGATTGGCTAATAGTAGTATTGAATAAACGAATAAACCACTTTTTCATGACAATGGTCAGCATTCAAACCAACCTCAAACGGGTACACGAACGGATTCAACGCGCATGCGCTGCCTGCGACAGGGACGTATCGACCGTACGTCTGCTCGCCGTGAGTAAAACCAAGCCCTGGGAACTTGTCCGGCAGGCGATTGAGGCTGGACAGCGAGACTTCGGTGAAAACTATCTGCAGGATGCCCTCCTCAAGATTGCTGCAAGCGGAGAATACCGACCGATCTGGCACTACATTGGAGCGATACAGTCAAACAAGACGCGGGATATTGCCGAACGATTCGACTGGATACACACCGTCGCCAGTGAAAAAATTGCCCGACGCCTTAATGATCAGAGACCCCCGGATTTACCGCGGCTGAACGCCCTGATTCAGGTCAATATTAACGATGAAGCGGGTAAGGCGGGTGTGACCGAATCGGCACTGCCCACGTTGATCGAAAGGATGCTGCCCTGCCAGCGCATCAGGCTATGTGGCCTGATGGCTATCCCTGAGCAGACCACGGATACCGCAAGACAGCGTGAGAACTTCGCTCGTCTTGCGGACCTCGGGCGCGCAATGGCAACACGGTTTGGCCTGGTCGAATTCAGTGAGCTGTCCATGGGCATGAGTGACGATCTGGAAGCAGCCATTGCTGAGGGGGCTACCTGGGTGCGCATCGGTACCGCCATCTTCGGAGTCCGCCAATAACTCGCCAAATTTTTTTAGAACCAACGGCGGGTCGATACAAATCCGTTGGGGTCGCCGACAGGCCGGTAAAAAAGGCGGGCTTTGAGAAAAGCAGGTATCATGCCCGGCCATACCGCCCATCGATGCCGGGACGATAAACAGGACAAAACATGACCAGACTGGCCTTTATTGGGGCAGGAAACATCGCCCAGGCAATCATCATTGGTTTAATCGAGAATGGCTTCAATCCGACTGATATCTGGGCGGCTGATCCCATGGAAGCACAACTTGCCAGATTGGAAAAAATCGGCGTTCAGGTTACCGGTGATAATCGGGACGCCGCAATAAATGCCGATGTGGTGGTGATTAGTGTGAAGCCTGATGTCGTCGAATCAATGGCCCGAACACTTAAAGCCGTCGCCGCTGACAAGATGTTCATCAGCGTTGCCGCCGGGATCACCACCCAATCGCTGATCGCCTGGCTCGGTTCTGACCGGGTGGTGCGATGCATGCCGAACACGCCGGCACTGGTGCAGATGGGAATGACCGGGCTATATGCCGCCGACGGCGTCTCCGCGTCCCATCGCCAGGCTGCGGCAGACATCCTGGCCACCATCGGTGAAATCCTGTGGTTCGACCAGGAATCACAGCTGGACGCTGTTACGGCGATTTCCGGTAGCGGACCCGCTTATTTCTTTTACATCATTGAAGTCTTGCAGCGAAACGCCATGGCACTTGGGCTTTCGGAGTCCGCCAGTCGCCAGCTGGTGTTGCAGACTGCCCGGGGTGCCGCGGAAATGGCCTGGCAAAGTGATTTGGATGCGGCAACCCTGCGTCAAAACGTTACGTCAGCCGGCGGGACCACTGAGGCTGCGCTGAATATCCTCGGCAGCGGAGAACTGGAGGCAGTTTTTTCTGCCGCCATCGCGGCAGCCAAAACCCGCTCCGAACAACTATCTGGAAATTAGTATCCCCAGCGCCGCTTTGCGCATGGGCTTACATCGTTATAATGAGCATCCAATGCTGTCACTAAGACCAGGAATACCAATATGACCCAGAATTTCGCCAACGCTGGTGTTTTTCTCATCCAGACATTTTTTGGTATTTACTACATCCTGCTGATGGTCCGTTTCCTGATGCAGGTGGCGAAGGTCGACTATTACAATCCGCTTTGTCAGGGAATTGTCAAGATAACCGACCCTGCCATCAAGCCCCTACGAGTCGTGTTTCCAACCGTTCGCGGAGTTGATTTCGCAACTCTGATTGTTGCGTCTCTGGTTCAAATCGTCGCTATTGCGTTAATCATGCTGATGCTCGGCCACGCTCCCTTTTCACCCATCTATCTTGCCTGGATTTTACTGGGCCTCTTCTCGATCATTTTTGACATCTACTTTTTTGCGCTGCTTATCATGGTGATCAGCAGTTGGATTGCACCTTACTCAAATCATCCGGCCCTTACGCTGGTCAATCAGTTAACCGAACCCCTTTGCGCTCCGGCTCGCCGATTGTTACCACCCATGGGAGGCATCGATTTTTCGATCATTCTGGTGTTTGTTTTTATTTCACTCATCGACAATTACCTGATTATCCATCCACTCGCCGTGAGCCTGGGCATTCCATCCGGATTGATTATCGGGCTGTCCTGAGTACGGAATGCCGCTGATCGCAAGGATCTTCGCAACCCTGCTGATCGCTGCAGTGTTGCCCCTTAAGGCTGACCAGATCACATCCGAAGATGGATTCGTCATACACTACGCGACATTTTCAAGCCTGATCATCCCGGCAAAAGTCGCCGAGGCACACGGCATCACCCGATCCCGGTCACGTGTGGTCACTAATATATCAATTCGCAATCACTTGAAGCCCGTCAAGGCTCGTGTTTCCGGCACAGCCACCAATCTTCTGGCGCAGTCCAGACAACTCGACTTTGTTGAAGTTGTTGAGAATAACGCGGTGTATTACCTGGCCACCAATGTCATCAACGAAAACGATTCTCTACAGTTTGAAATTACGGTGCAGCCGGAGCCGGCCGGAAAAGCGTTCCACTTTGCATTCACACGACAATACTACTGACACTCCCATGAAAATTGTTCTGGCAACCGCCAACGCACACAAAATCATCGAGCTTCAGGCGATTCTGCCGGACACTCTGGAGCTCGTTACCCAGCACTCCCTGGGTGTCCAGGCTGCGGTGGAGAACGGCCTCAGTTTTGTGGAGAACGCTATCATCAAGGCTCGAAACGCAGCGAGGCAAACCGGCTTGCCCGCGATAGCAGACGATTCCGGACTGGAAGTCGACCTGCTCGATGGCGCACCGGGTATCTATTCATCCCGATATGCGGGTACCGAAGCCGGAGATAACGAGAACAACGAGAAGCTACTCGCAGCGCTCAAAGGTTATTCTGCGGAACTGCGAACCGCGCGCTTCCGGTCAGTGATCGTTTTTATGAAAAACGCGTCCGACCCATCACCAGTAATCGCCTCGGGTACCTTGTCCGGCAGAATAGGATTGACGGTAGTTGGTAGTAACGGATTTGGCTATGATCCGCTGTTCTTCCTGCCCAGTCAAAACCGAACCGTCGCTCAGCTTACCGACCAGGAAAAAAATCTCATCAGTCATCGAGCCAAGGCCCTGGTTCAGCTCAAATCACTCGTTAGTTTCGAATCCTGATGATTGAAATCCCGCTCAGTATGTACATACACTTTCCCTGGTGCATCAGGAAATGTCCTTATTGCGATTTCAATTCCTATGAACTCGGCAGCAACGACTCTGAGCAAGCTTATATACAAGTGCTGCTTGACGACATAACCGCCGAGGCGGCGGCGCTGGAGACGCGCTCACCTCTTCACTCAATCTTTATGGGAGGTGGAACACCAAGTCTGGTTTCTGCAGAGTCGATCAGTCGTGTTTTAGACCACGTGGCCAAATTTTTCGACCTAAACCCGACTTGCGAAATCACCCTTGAAGCGAATCCAGGCGCAACTGAACAGACTCGATTTCGCGGCTATCGGCAGGCTGGCATCAATCGCCTGAGCATCGGCGCGCAAAGTTTTCAGGAGAAATTCCTGAAAACACTCGGTCGGGTACACTCGGCACAACAGGCAATCGAGGCATTTTCAATTGCCCGTGATGCCGGGTTTGACAATATCAACATTGATCTGATGCACGGCCTGCCGACTCAGAAACTGCAAGACGCAATGGCTGACCTCGAGATGGCTAATTCACTCCAGAGTGATCATATTTCGTGGTATCAACTGACGATTGAGCCAAACACCTATTTTCACAAGTTTCCACCGAGCCTCCCCGATGAGGATCAACTCTGGACAATTACCCAAAACGGTCTCGACTATCTTGCCAGTGCCGGGTATCACCGCTATGAGACTTCGGCCTACGCGCGGGACGGTCACCGGTCTGCGCACAACACCAACTACTGGCAATTCGGCGATTATGTGGGTGTCGGCGCGGGCGCACACGGGAAACTGACATCCGTTAAACCCGATGGCCACGGAGTGACGATTACCCGGACAACCCGCACGCGTAACCCTGTTGATTATCTGAAGAACCCGAACCGGCGCACGCAGATTGTACCGGGAGATGCGTTGTTGCTGGAATTCATGATGAATGCCCTGCGACTCAAAGATGGCTTTGTTTTAAGCGATGCCTGCATCCGCACCGGCCTGCCGGTTACCGCGTTCGAGTCATTCATCAATGCAGGTGAATCAAGAAAACTGCTCAAGCGGGAACAATCAGGAGGGGATGAGGTCGTGAAACCGACTGAACTGGGTATGCGCTATCTGGACGACCTGTTAATCCTGATCTGAATAAATGCGCCGGGCAGCAAGATCATTCACCGCATGGCCCAATTGCTTACCACGTCGTTCGTATTTCGTCGTCACCCTGTCAGGTGCGGCAACAGTCTCAAAACTTTCATGACTGCTCAGCAGACCGCCAATTTCCTGCGCATAAGGTTCCCAGTCCGTTGCCAGATGCAGTATCCCTCCAGAAACGAGTCTGGAGGCAATGATATCCAAAAATCCTCGATTGACGAGACGACGTTTATGGTGCCTTCGTTTTGGCCAGGGATCCGGAAAAAAGATCTGTACACGGCTGAGACTGCCATGGGCGATGCATTGTTCTAGCACCTCAATTGAATCGTTGGAGTAAACTTTAAGATTGTCTATCGCGTGTGCATCTGCTTCCCGCATGATGTGGCCAATTCCGGGTTTGTGCACCTCGATCCCGATAAAGTTTTCATTCGGTCTCGCTTTGGCCATATCCAACAGCGAATCACCCATACCAAATCCGATTTCGAGCGTAATCGGTTGCTGCTTTTCAAAAACTCCAGCGGGGACACCGCCATCAAGTTCCAGACCGTAGCGCCCCCACAAGTTGTCCAGTGCGACCTTCTGGCTGCTGGACATCCTGCCCTGGCGAATGACAAAGCTTTTCACCCTGCGAGGGTGTTCAATCACGTCAGCACCACTTTCCTTTGCTTCTATCGACTTGCGTTTAATCAATTGATTGAACCGAAAGTGTGATTCCAAAACACATAGCAAAGCGCAATCCAGCCGGATATCAAGCTTAAACCCCCAAGTGGTGTAACTGGACCAAGCCATCGCTGTTCCGTTAGGGCAAGCCCATACAAGCTGCCGGAAAACAGGACAATTCCGATCATCAGAGCGAACCCGGCGATGAGTAACCCCGGCTTCGGTCCCCACAGCTCAATCAGTACACAAACACCAAAGATCGCCAGGGTGTGCGTCATCTGATAGCTGACACCGGTTTCAAAAGCCGAAAGGAGACTTGCCGAGATCTTGCCCTTGACCGCATGAGCACCGAAGGCACCCATGCAGACGCCGACGACACCACTGATGCCGACGAACATGAATAGTATTTTTACAGCCATGAGCCAGATGTCTCAGTCTCAGTCATCGCCACACTTGCCGTCCGTCATTTACTACTGTTCAAAACCCAGCCGTAGTTTGCTCAACGCATTTTTTTCCAGCTGTCGAACGCGTTCTGCCGAAATGCCAAAATGCTTGGCCAGATCATGCAGGGTAGACTTTTTGTCTGCCAGCCAGCGACGCTGTACGATCTCACGGGCGCGCTCATCAAGCTGTCGGATAGCGGCATTCAGCATTCGGCGGTCACGAGACTTCAGGCTGTTTTGTTCCACCAACATCGCGGGATCAGCGTCGTTCACCTCGAGATACTGGGCTGGCGACAGCGCGTCGTCGTCATCTTCTCCAGACAGATCGAACGATTCATCCTGCGAGGACAGTCTGCCTTCCATCTGAACGACGACTTCCGGTTCGACGCCCAATGCCTCGGCAACATCAGACACTTCCTGTGCGTTCATCCAGCCAAGCCGGCGTTTGGCGCCTCGTAAATTGAAGAACAACTTGCGCTGTGACTTGGTTGTCGCCACCTTGACGATCCTCCAGTTGCGGAGAATAAATTCATGCATCTCGGCTTTAATCCAGTGAACGGCAAAGGAAACCAGGCGGACCTTGAATTCAGGATTAAACCTTTTGACAGCCTTCATCAAACCCACATTACCTTCCTGAATCAAATCTGCCTGAGAGAGCCCGTAACCACCATAAGATTTCGCAACATAGACCACGAAACGCAAGTGCGCGAAAACCAGTTGTCGTGCGGCCTCCAGATCGCCTTCGAAGTATAGGCGCTGCGCCAGTTCCTGTTCCTGTTCTACGCTCAGCATGGGAATGGTGTTAACAGCCTGGATGTAGGCATCCAGATTCCCTCCGGGGGACATCACATCAAGCGGTAAAAGATGGGTACTCATAGATTACAAGGGAATTTGTGGGGTGCGAATTTTAGCATTCATATCATTTAAGCGCTATTGCTCCCTATACTATTGATTTATATATGAATATTGGCGTGAAAATCTGCTGTCTAACGAGGCTCGATCTCCTTCAGGTGCCGACCAACAGCCAGCAATGCGCCGACGATGCCTAAAGTAACGCCGCCTCCGAGGATCTGAAGGCTCATCACCGGACCAAGTCCAGTCAGGGAAAAATCGTTATGATAGGACTGTGCCAGGACTTCCACCGGGTCTGCCAGAAAAATCAGACTGGCCTGAACAAGCACCCAGGAAAATATTGCACCACCCAGGCCGTACCAGAGTCCGAGGTACAGGAAGGGGCGTCGTACGAAGCTGTCAGTACCTCCAACCAGTTTGATAATTTCGATCTCGGATCGACGATTTTCAATAGCCAGCCTCGTGGTATTGCCGATCACCAGTAATACGCCCAGAGCAAGTACGAATCCCAGTGCGGCCACCAGCCTTTGCGCGAAACTGAGCATCGCCATGAGCCTTTCCAACCACTCAAGATCAAGTTCCACGGTATCAACTTCGGCCCGTTCCGCCAGTCCCTTTGCCTGCAGACGCAGTGCCACGAGGTCACGATTTGCAGATTCGATTTCGATGACACCTGGCAGCGGGTTGTTATCCAGCGTATTCAACACGTCACCAAATCCGGATAAACGCTGAAACTCCACCAGTGCCTGGTCGGGCGAGATAAATATCGCACTCATGACATCCTCTTTTTGCTGCAACTCAAGTGTCAATCGATTGCCCTCGATCACCGATGTTCCTTCCCGCAAATACAAACTGATCCTCGGTTTACCTTCCCAGCCCTGGCTTACCTCACCCACATTCACCAACATCAGGTACAGGAAGGCCGGAAGCGCGAGTGCGATTCCGATCACCAGCCAGGTCATCACGCTGGCGCCGGGGGTCGCCAACAGCGATGCAAGGCTTTCCCGTGCGACAACCATATGATGAGACAGAGCCGATGACGTACGCGCCGAGAATCCGGTTACGGAGGCGGTTGCACCACTGCTTTTCGCCCTGTTCACCCGCGACAATCCTGTTTTTGAATCCACTTCGTCATCTCACTCAGCCGCCTTGAGCGATCCGTGTTCCAGCACCAGCTCACGTTTATTCATCTTCTCAACCAGGGCCAGGTCATGGGTCGCAATCATGGTGGTGACACCGACCTGATTAAACTCCAGAAACAGCGACATGATCTCCCGCGACAGCTCCGGGTCGAGATTACCTGTCGGTTCATCTGCCAGCAGCACTGCAGGTTTGTTGACCACCGCCCGGGCGATGCCAACCCGTTGTTGTTCACCACCAGACAGCGTGATTGGATACTGTTTCTCGGTACCGGAGAGGCCCACTTTTGACAATGCCGCCCGAACTCGACGACCGACTTCACGCGCTTTGAACCCGGCGATGATGAGCGGTAGCGCGACATTATCGAAAACCGTTCGATCGAACAGCAATTGGTGGTTTTGAAAAACGACACCCACATTGCGCCGAATTGCTGGAATCTGTGCAGGTTTTACCCGGTTGAGATTGGTGCCATTAATAAACACCTGCCCCTGGCTCGGTCGCTCCATGAGTATGATCATTTTCATCAACGTGCTTTTACCAGCACCCGAGTGACCCGTTAAAAAGGTCATTTCGCCTGCCTTCAGTTCGAAGGAAACTCTGGACAAGGCCTCCTTGCCTCCGGGGTAGCGTTTGCTGACCGAATCAAATCGGATCATGAGAATTTTCCGGTGTGGCTAATTTTGCACGTCACTGAACTCATCATCATCAAAAAGTGCATCAACAAACTGTTGGGCGGAAAAGGCACGCATATCATCCAGCTTTTCTCCAACACCAACAAAGTGAATCGGCAGCCTTAACTGCCTTGCAATGGCAAAAATCACACCACCTTTGGCGGTTCCATCAAGTTTCGTCAAAATCAGGCCGGTCACATTAACGGCAGACTGAAACTCCCGTGCTTGTGAAATGGCATTCTGTCCGGTACCCGCATCAAGCGCCAGCAATACAGCATGGGGGGCGTCCGGGTCTTGTCTCGCCAGGACCCGGTTGATCTTGCTAAGTTCGTCCATCAGGTTTTTCTTGTTCTGCAGCCTGCCTGCGGTATCCGCAATCAACACATCGATATCTCTGGATCTGGCCGCTGCCATGGCGTCAAAAATGACTGACGCACTGTCCGCGCCGTTGCCCTGCGAGATCACCGGTAGATCCAGCCGGTCGCCCCAGACGCTTAGTTGTTCTACTGCGGCGGCGCGGAAGGTATCGCCCGCTGCCAGCATCACGGTTTTTCCCTGCTGTTTCAGCAGATTGGCCAGCTTACCGATTGAGGTGGTTTTTCCGGCACCGTTAACCCCCACCATGACAATCACGAAAGGCTTTTTACTTGAATCAATGACCAGCGGTGATTCGCTTGCCGCCAGCAATCCAACCAATTCAGATTTCAGGCTGTCGAAGAGCGCCCGGCTATCGTTGAGCGCTCTTCTGGCGATTTTCTGGGTAAGATTGGTGATGACTTCTCTGGTCGCCTCAACGCCAACATCGGATGTTAGAAGCGTCGCCTCAATCTGCTCAAGCAGATCATCATCAATTTCTTTTTCTCCGAGAAATGCCCTGCCAATACCATCCACGAAACGACTTCTCGTTTTCGACAGGCCTGATCGCATTCTGGAAAACAGTCCCGGCTTGCTATCCTCAGCCTCATCTGCAACATTACTTGTCATTAATTAACCTGTTTCGTTTCTGATGAATGTCAGCACCCGTTTGCCAACAATATTACTAAGCCGCAAGGAATAATGGGTAAACCGTTTCCCAACCGGCCATTACGAATTATCGGGGGAAAGTGGCGTGGCCGCAAAGTATCTTTTCCGGGGTCACTCGACATTCGCCCAACACCGGATCGCGTTCGGGAAACACTGTTTAACTGGTTGCAAGGTCGTTTGCACGAAACCTCATGCCTGGAGCTTTATGCGGGTAGCGGTATATTGAGTCTCGAAGCCTTGTCCCGCGGCGCGAGGCAAGTCTCATTGGTTGACCGGAGCATCGATCACCTGCCGGCTGAATTTGAGAAACTTCAGGTACCCACCAACCAGTTCACCCTCGTGAAAAGTGACGTTGTGCCATGGCTGGCCCGGCAAACGACAGGATTTGACCTGATTTTCCTGGATCCACCATTTACCACGGATGAATGTTATACAGTGCTTCATTTACTGAATGAACGTGACCTGATCAACGCTGAAGGCTTTATCTACGTCGAATCTCCAGAGTCGATACTACCTGACAAGCTACCGGCTGGTTGGGAAATTTGTCGACAGAAACGCGCCGGTGCCGTGCACTACGCATTATGCGCTCGTAGCTGAATACGACACTTTTGCCCTAAGGGGCGAGGCTCATGTATCATCGGCGACTTTTCCCCAAGCGATCAAACTATGAGCACGGTTCTCTATCCCGGTACCTTCAATCCCATTCACAATGGCCACGCAGACCTGGTCGAACGCGCTGCCAGGTTATTTGATCATGTCATCCTCGGCATTGCGACAAGCCCACATAAGGAGCCCAGCGTGCTTGAGCTCCGAGTCAAACTGGCGCAGGCGGCATTGGCTCACATCAAGAATGTAGACGTGCTTGGATTCACGACGCTGACCGTGGACTTCGCCCAGGAAGTTGGCGCTGGTGTCATCCTCAAAGGAATTCGTACAGTGACTGATTTCGAGTACGAATTTCAGATGTTAAATATGAACCGGGTACTTAAACCCGGTCTGGAAACAGTGTTTCTCGCGCCGTCGGAGGAGTACTCGTACATTTCCTCAACGCTGGTACGGCAGATCGCAGCATATGGGGGAGACATTTCCAGTTTCGTTCATCCAGCCGTCGCACAAGCCTTATTGAACGGCGAGATTGTCTGACCTGACCAGATATTTTCCAGTTGAACTAGTTGCCGATTTTCTCTTTCCGACCTGGTTTGCTACAACCAAGGCAGCGCACAAAAGCTTCTTTGGCTGGCTCGACCACCAGCTGCTGACCGACCTCTTTGGCGTTGCCGCCTGCGAGCGAAAAAGGCAGGGTGACAACGTATGTCGCAGCACCCAGGCCGAACAAGACAATCCCAATCGGGCGGGCTATCAGTAGATCCGACATCATTCTGGCACCACTCGGATTTTCCTCTACCCGCTCGGCTTGTACCGAAAGCGGCATTGCCACCGCAAGCATTAGCAGCGCTGTCAAACGCCAGTTCCCGAATATTCCTTTCATGAACACCACCTCGTTCTCTGCAAACTATTTGTGTGCAACTGTCTACGAAGTTCCCTAAAACGCCCGGGAGCTAATCGCAACTTAGTTCCAAAACTGGATTAGATTAGACCTATAACCCATTAATAATTAAGACGAATAGAGTAAGCCGAATCCATAGTGAATACAAATAAATATTGGTCTGGTACCACCTAGTTCTGACAAGTGGGGCAATAGACAGTCGTCCGGCCAGCCTGGCGAATTTCTTTGAGTACGCCTCGACAGCCCTTACAAGCAAGGCCAGCGCGCCCATAGACGGCAAGAGACTGGCTGAAGTAACCGTGAGATCCATCTTCTCTGACAAAATCCTGCAAGGTGGTACCTCCTGCAGCAATGGCCTCGCTGAGCACCTGCCGGATGCACCGGACGAGCTTGTCAAACCGTGGGCGCGTAACTCGTCCGGCGGCTATGCCGGGGCGAATGCCAGCCCGATATAGCGCTTCGTTAGCATAGATATTGCCTACGCCGACAACGATGTGCGAATTCATGATGAATAGTTTTACGGCGACTTTACGATTTCGGGCAAGGCGCCAGAGGGTTTCGCCAGTGAAATCTTCCGACAATGGCTCCGGTCCGAGGTGCTCGAGCAGCACATGTTCACTCTCAGGTAGCCAGAATACAGACCCGAAACGCCTGGGATCGCGGTACCGCAGCAACGTATCCTGGTCGATTATGAAATCCAGGTGATCATGTTTGCCCGCCGGGGTTCGAAGCGGTGAAATCAACAGGCTACCGGACATCCCCAGATGAATCATTACGCTACCTGCGCCGGTATCCAGTAACAGGTATTTAGCCCGACGATTCACCTGCAGAATTTTTTTACCGATAAGACACTGAGCGAGATCCTCTGAAACCGGCCAGCGCAAAGCAGGCTGGCGAACGATCACATGGGTAACGGTTCTACCGACCAGATGCGGCTCGATACCTCGCCGGGTAGTTTCAACTTCTGGTAATTCAGGCATCAGCATTCCGCAATGTTCAGGGCAGATCTGCACGCATGATAGGCATGTTTGCCGCCCAATTCACCGCATGGGTGGAAAAAGTACGCACAATGCAAACCCGCCATGATACCTTCAACCCTCCAGAGACAGGGACCTGGCCCATGACGTTTCACCTACTCGGTATTGATACAGGCGGCACATTTACCGATTTTGTTCACCTGACCGAGCACAGCCTTCAGGTCCATAAGGTTCTCTCCACTCCCGGTGCACCGCAGGACGCCATTCGCCAGGGTATTCGTGACATGGGCCTTGACGCCATCATGGGGGAGGGATTGCTCGCTATCGTCCACGGCACCACCGTGGCGACCAACGCTACCCTTGAGGGCAAGGGCGTCACGACCGCATATATCACCAACCATGGCCTCAAGGACGTCCTGCACATCGGCAGGCAAACTCGCGCAAAACTCTATGACCTGGTGGTGCAAAACAACCCTATCGATCTGCCGCAAGAAAACTGCTTTGAAGTCAACGCCCGCCTCAGTGCAAAAGGGGAGGTTCTGTCGGAATTCAAGACGGGAGAACTGACTGAACTCAAAGCCAGGATTGACCAGTTGGCCCCTCAGGCAATCGCGGTTAATCTGCTTTTCTCGTTCATCAATGACGAGCATGAGCGCCAGTTGGAACAGTTATTCGAAGACGACTACTTCGTGTCGCGGTCATCCTTTGTACTGCCAGAATATCGCGAGTATGAACGCGGCATCGCAACCTGGGTTAACGCATGGCTCGGCCCCTTAATTGATGATTACCTGCGCTCCGTCAAGCAGCTCTGCGCACCAAGTTCTGTTTCCATCATGCAGTCGTCGGGAGTGTCCATTTCCGCAGACCAGGCTGCACGTCGCGCCGTGAATCTCCTGCTGTCCGGTCCCGTCGGTGGTCTTCAGGCCGCGCGAACTTATTGTGATAACCCACGGTTGATTACCTTTGATATGGGTGGCACCTCAACTGATGTTGCGCTCATCGACGGCCAGATCAAACTGACTAACGAAGGGCGGATCGGCGACCTGCCGATCGCAATACCCATGGCCGATATACACACCATTGGGGCCGGAGGTGGCTCCATTGTTTATATTGACGATGGCGGTTTGCTCCAGGTTGGGCCCGCATCCGCAGGTGCCAGACCCGGCCCCGCCTGCTATGGTCTCGGTGCCTCAACTCCTACCGTCACGGATGCTAACCTCGTGCTGAATCGACTCCAGGCCGATGCATTTCTCGGTGGAGAAATGGCTCTCGACACTGCTGCCGCGGTGCGTGCATTTGACCCGTTAGCCAGGCAACTCGACGTGAGCGTCATCGAGATTGCTGCGGGTGTGATCGAGATTGCGAACGAGCGCATGATCCAGGCGCTGCATGTTATTTCTGTGCAGCGTGGTTTTGATCCCCGGGAATTTACCCTGGTCTGCTTTGGTGGCGCCGGGGGATTGCATTTTTGCGAGCTGGCGGAGGCACTGGAAATGCGACACGCCATCGTGCCAGTCAATAGCGGAGTTTTTTCAGCCCTGGGGATGCTCGCCACCAGTCCGGGCCGCGATATCACCCGCACCCACCAGAAACCACTCAATTCAGCCACCGATGCGGAGCTGACCGCGTTGTTTCAGACAATTGAGGCTGCCGGACGGGAAGAACTGGCAGAGGAGGGTATTGAAGACATTCAGATTCGTCAGAGTCTCGACCTGCGTTACCTCGGCCAGACCTTCACCTTGACCTTGCCCTACACGGATTTGGCCAGCGCCGAAGTGGATTTTCATGAAAGCCACGAGCTGCGTTACGGCCACTGCCTGAGCAAACCGGTTGAACTGGTCAACTTGCGCGTGCATCTGGAAGCATCTCGTGTGGGTTTCACCTTGCCTGACCTGGCAGGTGCGGAACCGGCGGGTAGTACCAAACACATTGATTTACCCGGGGTCGGAAGGGTTCCGCTTATGGGGCGTTCGTTGATGAATCCGGGAACTGAGCTCGATGGACCGATACTGATTACTGAAGATCATTCAACCACATGGGTCAAAAAGGGATGGCGTCTGGTCGTGGATGAAGTCGGGAACCTCATCCTGCATCGCGTCTCTGCGAGCGCAGAAGACCGCAGCTGAAACCTGACATCGTATCCCGACGCTTAAGCGCCGGAAAAGTCTATTTAATCTTGGATTCCTTATACATCACGTGCTTGCGCACTACCGGATCAAATTTCTTGATCTCCATCTTGTCTGGCATGGTGCGCTTGTTCTTGCTCGTCGTGTAGTAGTGTCCGGTTCCAGCAGACGAAACCAGTTTTATCTTTTCTCTCATAGCTTCTCTCCACGAGCGCGCAGATCACCCAGGACCTCTTCGATACCCAGCTTGTCGATAATTCTCATTCCCTTGGCGGAAACACGCAGTTTGATGAACCGCTTCTCGCTCTCCAGCCAAAACCGGTGGTCATGCACATTCGGTAAAAACCGACGCCGGGTTTTGTTGTGGGCGTGCGATACATTATTTCCCGCAACCGGGCGTTTCCCGGTTACCTGACATACTCTGGACATGTCTAAAGCGCCTTGAACTAATTGGATTGTCGACCCGCCAAACTACTGGGCCGTTCGAGAGCCGTGCTTTATACCAGATGGACCATGGCATATCAACCATTTCACCCGCAGCGTGCTGCCTTGCAGCCGGTTACTACCGCCTACAACAAGCCGCGTTCGGCAAACGACAATACATCGCTTTCACCGATAATCATATGGTCCAGAACCCGAATATCGACAAGCGCTAACGCGGAGCGCAACCGGTCTGTGATTCTCTGGTCGGCCTGGCTTGGTTCGGCCACACCGGAGGGATGATTGTGAGCGAAAATAACGGCCGCAGCATTATTTTCAAGAGCGCGCTTCACGACTTCACGTGGATGGACACTGGCACCATCAATTGTCCCGAAAAACATCTCCTCGTATTCAATCAGTCGGTGCTGGTTGTCCAGAAACAGGCAAGCAAACACCTCTCGCTCATAACGACCAAGCCTGTTACGCAGAAACCGTCCGGTGATCAAAGGATCCGTGATGGCTTCACCCCGGTCAAAACCCGAGCGCAAACAACGCTCAGCGAGTTCAAGCGCCGCTCGAAGCTCGGCGTACTTGGCGGGGCCAACACCACTTACCGCAGTAATTTCTTCCTGCCTGGCGGCCAGCAGTGAATGAAAACTACCAAACCTGGTCAACATGGCCTGGGCAACCTGCAGAACTGACCTGCGCGGTGTTCCGGTTCGCAAAAAAATTGACAACAGTTCAGCGTCGGTCAGCGCCTGTGCACCAATTCGGAGGAGCTTCTCGCGAGGGCGCTCAGGACCGGACTGGTCACTCATGACATGATTTCCCTTTTTGACAGATAGATGCGTTTGCAGATAAAAGTGCGCCTAAAATAGTTTGTGGTCCGGAGCACAAGCGGGTAATAAAAGTGAACAATCACTTACACTTAACGCTGTGCGCTATGGTATGGTTGAGTTAAATGTGAGTGTGCACGGACTTACCCGGGGACACACTATCCAGAATCGGAAACACGCGTGGGAGATGGCCTGGTGATATCGCCCAAATCGGCCACTAACACACTGATCTATCCATGCAGATCCGCATGCAGATCCGCATGCAGAAACGCATGCAGAAACACGATTTGAACAAAACGCGGTTTTTAAGCACAATCTCGCGGGCACCGATACAGATGACCCTTAACTGACATGTTACCGAACAAACGAATACTGCTCGGGGTAACCGGTGGAATCGCCGCTTACAAAGCTGCAGAACTGGTGCGCCGACTGCAGGACCAGGGCGCCCAGGTGCGCGTCGTCATGACCAGGGCGGCGACTGAGTTCGTCACGCCACTTACTTTTCAGGCGCTGTCTACCTACCCGGTCCACACCGATCTGCTGAACACCGAGACCGAGACGGTCATGGGACATATCGAACTCGCGAGATGGGCGGACCTGATCGTTATCGCGCCAGCAAGCGCTGACTTCCTTGCCCGTCTGGCGACCGGTCGGGGCGATGATCTGCTGACCACACTATGCCTGGCGGCCGAGTGCAAAATCGCCATTGCACCGGCAATGAACCAGGCAATGTGGGCCAAAGCGGCAACCCAGGCAAACCGGCAACTACTGCTGGACCGCGGTATGGTGTTCTTCGGTCCCGAGGAGGGGCTGCAGGCTTGTGGAGAAACGGGTGCCGGACGACTGCTGGACGTCGCCGCCATAGTTGAGCATTGCGCCGGATTGTTTACCACCGGATTACTCTCAGGCAAGCATGTGGTTATCACGGCAGGCCCCACTCGAGAGGCGCTGGATCCGGTTCGTTACATCAGCAACCACAGTTCAGGAAAACAGGGATATGCGCTGGCAGAAGCCGCCGTCCTGGCCGGTGCAACGGTGACACTCATCTCGGGGCCAACCAATCTGCCGCCCCCGGATCGCACCAACTTCGTTCCGGTTGTATCGGCCCAGGACATGTATGACGCCGTTATGCAAACCCTGGACATTGCCGATATCGTAATCGGTGTCGCCGCAGTTGCAGACTATCGACCCGCTACATTAAGTGAACAGAAAATCAAGAAATCGGACGGGCACAATTCCATGGTTCTGGAGCTCATTGAAAATCCGGACATCATCAAAGCTGTCGCGAACTCGAAGCATCATCCTTTTACAGTAGGCTTTGCCGCAGAAACCACGAACCTGCTCGAATACGCGACAAAAAAGCTGAAACAAAAAAATCTCGACATGATCGTTGCCAATGACGTGGCGAATCATGCCATTGGTTTTGATAGTGACGACAATGAAACAGCCGTCATCTGGGTCGACCACGTAGAACAACTGCCGCGGATGTCCAAAAGCAACACAGCCGGCAGGATCATCGAGTTTATCGCGCAACGACTCGCGCAAAAATCGGGCTGTGCATGACTGAGTTACAAGTAAAAATTCTCGATTCGCGCGTTGGGAACGATATTCCGTTACCCCACTATGCGACTTCTGGTTCTGCGGGTATGGACTTGAGAGCCTGTATTGACGAGAAAATAACCGTAGCACCAGGTGAAACCAGGTTAATCCCCACCGGAATTGCGATTTACATCGCAGACCCAACGTACGCGGCGCTAATCCTGCCTCGATCAGGGCTGGGTCACAAACACGGGATCGTGCTCGGTAACCTTGTTGGATTGATCGACTCCGACTACCAGGGGGAGCTCATGATTTCCTGCTGGAATCGTGGCTCCGTTGAATTTACCATCGCACCAGCTGATCGGATCGCTCAACTGGTACTGGTTCCGGTTATACAATCACAGCTAAACATTGTCGAAGAGTTCAAAGAAACCCGGCGTGGAGCCGGTGGTTTTGGCTCCTCAGGCAAGCAATAGGGTTATCGTGGCCAAAAAGTCCGCTCTTTCAAATTTTGCAATGATCCCCCTCGGGGCGGCCATCGGCGGTTTTGCGATTGCCTTGCTGGTCTCAACTTTTCTCGTGCACACCAGCCTCGTGAGTGAACACCGGGTCGCGCTGACTAACCTCAAGGTCGAATCTCTGCGCCAGCGACTTGATGATCAGCTATTTCAGATCAATGCCCAACTGTCTCAAATAGCCACCAATGTTAACCTGGCCCAGATCGTCAGAGAGAATGTCGCATCCGATCGGGCATTTGAAGAAACCGCCCTTACCGCAATCATTCCGAACGCGATCAAGGTGCGTATTTTTGGCCTGGGTGAAGCTGAAATTGAACGGGATACGATACCCCCGTTCAGTTTTACGTCTCTTGACCTGGTTAACCAGGTAGAAACCGGTCGCGATGCGAATGCCGAGGCGATCAACTCCAACGGTCGCTGGATAATCAGTTTTGCATTTCCGATCCGATTTCCCTCGGACGACACCATATTGGGTACCTTGTTCGTCTATCTTGATCCCAGCGTCATTACCCAGAGCCTGAGCGAATCAACCGACGGCGAACTCAATATTATCCAAAGTGTTGGTGGTGCCACCAGCGCTGAGATTCTCAGCCTGGGCCAGGGGAGCATAGATGCGGATTCATTAACACGCAATCTGGCCAATCCAAACTGGGTAATCGAATACACGCCATCGCCTGAGTTTGCCGATCAGTCTGTCGGCGGCATCACCAGTCAGCTGATGCCATTGATTGTGCTGTTACTTGGGTCGGTCGGCGGTATTCTTTTTGGCATCAACCGGTTGGTGCAGATGTTACGTACCGATCTTCTGCACCTGGACCATCAAATCGCCAGCGTTGCGTCCGGGAGGTTTGAATCCTCAACGGCATACCAGTTTGATGGATTTATTGAGGTCGATGAAGGTCTTGCACGTCTCCGTAAGAAACCGCTTGAAGATACAATTGTACCGAAGTTAAACGTCACCGCAGTGACCCAGGAACCATCTGACGATGGTCTTGTGGACATTGAAATGCTGGATGATGAATCATTCGAAGACGCATTGGAAAAACACGAATCGCAGACCACAGGTGGCGATGATTATTTCGCCTCGATATTCCGGGCTTATGACATTCGCGGAATTGTCAACGACACGCTAACGCCCGAGATTATTCACAGCATCGGTCTCGCAGTGGGTAGCGAAGCTCAGGATATCGGGCAACAGAGCCTGCTCGTTGGGGCCGACGGGCGAGTATCCAGTCCTGACGTCATGGAAGCGCTCATCACGGGGATCAGGGCTTCGGGCTGTGATGTCATCTGTATCGGTGCCGTTCCCACGCCGTTACTCTATTTCGCGACACACAATTCCGAAACCCAAAGCGGCGTGATGGTGACCGGCAGCCATAACCCACCCGACTACAATGGCTTCAAAATCGTTCTCGACGGTCGGGCGCTCGTGGAGGATGATATCCAGCGTCTTTACCAACGCATCCAGAACAACGACTTCAGCACCGGGGAAGGGGAGTTTTCGCAAGTAGATATCCGTGAGGACTACATCGACGCAATCAGCGATGATGTGGTTGTGGCACAACCACTTTCCGTGGTCATTGATTGTGGCAATGGTATTGCCGGAGACATCGCACCGGACCTGCTCAGCAACCTGGGCTGCGAGGTTACACCGCTCTACTGTGAAGTTGACGGAACCTTCCCAAATCACTCACCAGACCCAACAATCAAAGAAAACCTGAGCGATCTTATCCTGACGGTAAAATCCAGTAACGCTGACCTCGGCATTGCCCTGGACGGCGATGGTGATCGCATGGTTGCAGTCACCAGAGAAGGTGAAATCATCTTTCCAGATCGCCTGCTTATGCTCTTTGCAAAAGATGTGGTATCTCGAAATCCCGGCTCAGACGTTGTCTACGACGTGAAATGTACCAGGCACCTGAATAGCGTAATCAGCGGATTCGGTGGTCGTCCGGTACTGTCCAGAAGCGGGCATTCTTTTGTGAAACAGAAAATGGCCGAGACCGATGCGATCCTCGGGGGCGAGATGTCCGGACACATTTGTTTCAGCGAGCGATGGTATGGATTTGACGACGGAATTTACGCCGCTGCGCGACTCCTTGAAATCGTCGGTTCACAAACCGCGGGCCTGACCGAACTCCTTGCGGAATTTCCGACCAGTCTGTCAACGCCGGAATTGTACATCCCGCTCGCGGACGACAGGAAGTTCACAGTCATTGAACAACTGGAAGGACAGGCTGATTTTGGCGACGGGGCAATCACCACCATTGATGGAATCCGCGTTGATTACGCGGACGGCTGGGGGCTTATTCGAGCTTCGAACACCAATCCGCAGCTCACATTGCGTTTTGAAGCAGATGACACATCCGCACTAAACAGAATTATGGAACTATTCCGAAATCAGCTTCAAACAATCGATGAAGAACTGGATTTTGAATAAGCATCTCCTGTGCAACAAAGGATAGGCGGTATGACACTGAGCAGAGATTCTGCAATCAATATCGCCAACGTCCTGACCGAGGCGCTACCCTACATTCAGAGGTTCACGAACAGGACGATCGTCGTTAAATATGGCGGCAACGCCATGATCGATGAACAACTGAAAAACGATTTCGCACGCGACATCGTGCTCATGAAGCTAGTTGGCATGAATCCAATTGTCGTTCATGGGGGCGGTCCGCAAATTGGAGACGTTCTTAAACAGCTGGGAGTTGAATCCACTTTTGTTGATGGAATGCGAGTTACAGACAGTAAAACCATGGATGTTGTTCAGATGGTTCTGGGTGGCCTCGTCAACCAGGGTATCGTTAGCCTTATCAACAAGAACGGTGGTAAGGCGGTAGGATTGACGGGTAAGGATGCGTCGTTGATCAAAGCAAAAAAGATGTTTATAGAACGCGCCTCGCCGGAACTACAAACACCGGAAATAATTGACATCGGGCACGTTGGTGAAGTTGTTAGCATCAATCGAGAGGTACTGGATTGGGCCATCAAAAGCGATTTTATTCCGGTAATCGCACCGATTGGCGTTGGTGAAGACAATGAAACCTACAACATTAATGCCGACCTTGTGGCTGGCAAAATTGCCGAGTCGCTGGTGGCCGAGAAGTTGATTCTACTGACTAATGTGGCTGGACTTGAGGATAAGCAGGGTAAGCTACTCTCCAGATTGACCACCTCGCAGGTCGACGAACTCATCGCTGACGGCACCATCTCGGGAGGTATGTTACCGAAGATCGGTTGCGCACTCAGCGCCGTAAAACACGGTGTAACAACCGCCCAGATCATTGACGGAAGAGTTGCTCATGCAGTGTTGCTGGAGCTATTAACCAATGAAGGAGTCGGGACATTGATATCCTCCGCGACGAACCCTGACTGACGCTAATATGACTGATGCAAATCACAAAGTATCCCGCAAACAACAGATTCTGGAGTCTCTGGCGGCCATGCTGGAACAAAGCCCTGGAGCGCGGATCACTACTGCCGGGCTGGCAAAACAGGTGGGTGTTTCAGAGGCAGCCCTCTATCGTCACTTTCCCAGCAAGGCGAAGATGTTCGAGGCTCTTATTGAATTTATCGAAGACACTATATTCTCTCGAATTTCCCTGATTCTGAACGAGGCAAGCTCAACTGAGGTTCGCTGTAACCAGGTTTTAACTCTGTTATTGACCTTCACCGAGCGGAATCCCGGCATAACTCGCATACTGACGGGTGATCCTTTGTCCGGCGAGTCAGAGCGCCTGCGCCTCCGGGTGGCACAATTCTTCGAAAGGTTTGAGACCCAGTTGCGGCAGATCTTACGTGAATCTGAAATTCGCGAGCATAAACCCACAAATCTTGAAGTTAACGTCGCTGCGAACCTGATGTTGTGTCTGATTGAAGGAAAGATTTCTCAATATGTGCGCAGTGATTTTCAAAAATTGCCAACCAACCAATGGTCGGAACAATGGCGAGTGATCTCGCAGTTGGTGTTTGACCGGGGCTTTTAGGAGCGGCTGAGGCTTTTTTAAGGAGCAGCTGAGGGCTCTTTAAAGAGCAGCTGAGGGCTCAGTTCCTGTAGAGTTCGCGGACGCGTTTGAGGTCGGTGTTAAAATTCGCGCTGAGAACTTCCATCTCATCGCGTTTGTCCTGAACCTCGGCTTCAATCTGTTGCATCCGGCCCTCGAGGGTTCGGATTCGATCCAGTCGTTCCTTACCGATGGTACCACCGGAACGCTCAACATCCGCCAGACTCGATTCAAGCTGGCGCTTCTGTGTCTGCAAACGCCGCAGGTTTCCCTGTTGCGTGTTGATAAAACTCTCCATGCTGGCAAGCTTGGTATCCCGGGCCCGGGTAACATCAGCAGGGGTACTGTAGAGTCTCAAAAGATTCTGATCGGCAATTTTTTGTTCACGGATTTCCCGCTCAACTCGCTGTTGTTCAGCAAGCAGTGCATCCCGTGAGCGAATCTCCGCATCCGACAATGCCCTCGGTACTATTTCCAAAACCCGCCCGTCCAGGCTCAGGATGGTATAGCCGTTTTTAACGTACCTGGCCGGAACATAGCTATCCAATACCGTGACGCCATCTTCATTCTTGTATTTGTACAACTCTGCATGGCTGCTCACGCCGAGTAACGACAACAACACTGCAGCAAGCAGCCCTGGCCCAAAGCGGGAGAATAGAAAATAGCATCGCATCGTACGTTCAACCAGTCCCGTAAGTATTTCGGTAGATTTGCATCCGCTCCAGCTGCTGGCTGAATCTACCATTTGAAGACAGATACTCGATCAGATGGTCCAACTTTACGACGCTTGCAACGGAAACTCCATACTCTTCTTCGACCTCTTTTATAGCAGAAAGCTCCCCCTGACCTTTCTCTTGACGGTCAATTGCGATCAAGACACCGGTGACTTCCACCGGTAATTCTGCCATCAGCACCATGATTTCCCTGATGGCCGTGCCCGCTGTGATGACATCATCAACAATCACAATCTTGCCTTGAAGCGGTGCGCCCACGGTTCGCCCACCCTCACCATGTGTTTTGGCCTCCTTTCGGTTGAACGCATAGGGTACGTCCGTTCCCTGCTCCAGAAACAACGAAATAGCCGTGGCGCTGACCAGGGGGATGCCTTTGTAGGCCGGGCCAAACAACATGTCGAAGGGAATTCCAGAAGCGAGCAAAGCCCGGGCGTAGAAGCCGCCCAGTCGCGCGAGCGCTCTGCCACCGTTAAATAGGCCGGAATTGAAAAAATAGGGACTGATGCGACCGGATTTCAGTTCAAATTCACCAAATTTCAGCACGTCGGATGACAGGGCAAAT
This sequence comes from Gammaproteobacteria bacterium, assembly GCA_021773555.1. Taxonomy (GTDB): domain Bacteria; phylum Pseudomonadota; class Gammaproteobacteria; order Pseudomonadales; family Azotimanducaceae. The sequence continues at coordinate 14,028 of JAJFKA010000046.1, read as the reverse complement.
TCAATGAATTCGGTCTGGTATGGCGCAATCACGGCATCTTGCCTGCCGCACTGAGCGTCATACCAAGCGCCTGTTCCTGAAGCTGATTCAGTTCAACGATCCCTTTTTCAGCCAGCTTCAGCATTTCATCCAGCTGGTCCCGGTCAAAAGGATCGGCTTCTGCGGTTCCCTGAACCTCAATAAATTTTCCCGACGCCGTCATCACAACATTCATATCCGTATCGGCGGTCGAATCTTCCGTATATTCCAGATCAAGCACCGGATTACCCCGCACAACACCGACCGAAACCGATGCGACGAGTTGCCGCTGAGCCGGTGATTGCAACCCGAGGCTGTCTATGGCGTCAAACAACGCGACACAGGCGCCCGTGATTGATGCGGTACGCGTACCACCATCGGCCTGGATGACATCACAATCAATGCGGATGGTATTTTCACCGAGTGTCGACATATCCACTGCTGCGCGCAGTGACCGGCCGATCAACCGTTGGATTTCCTGTGTGCGCCCACCCTGTTTGCCCCGTGCCGCCTCACGTCCCATCCGCTCATTGGTGGAACGAGGTAACATGCCGTACTCAGCGGTGATCCATCCCTGCCCGGACCCTCGAAGAAAGGGGGGAACGCCTTTCTCAGCACTGGCAGTACAGATCACCTGTGTATCGCCAAAACAAACCAGGACGGAGCCTTCCGCATGTTTGTTATATCCCCTCTTTATCTGGACTGGACGCAGTTCATCAACACCGCGACCCAGGTTTCGTACAAATACATCACTCATTCTTGCTCCTGCTGGAAATTGACCCGATTCATTAACCCGGGATGATAAAAACTTAAATCAACTTCCATTATACTTCGCGAACCTACTCATCGGCCCGCCATTATAAATTTTATGACAAAAAGCATGACAGCCTTCGCCCGGGTCGAGGCAGAAAACCTCTCGTGGGAAATTCGATCCGTTAACCAACGCTACCTTGACGTCTCATTCCGAATGCCTGAAACATTTCGAAATGTTGAAATGCAACTTCGCGAGATGGTCCGCAAAAAGATTCATCGCGGGAAAATCGAATGCAGCCTGCGCCTGAGCCAGCACAACCAATCATCGGATCTCAATATCAACCAGGTGCTGTTGCAAAAACTGCGTAGTGCCATCCAACAAATCGATGCCGAGGCAGACTCATCGATACAGCCCGCGGCACTGGAATTACTGCGTTGGCCGGGCGTGGTGATGGATGGTGACGAGCAAACCGAGGAACAACATGCCTTGATCAAATCGAGCTTTAACACCGCAATCTCGGAGTTGACAGCGATGCGCGCACGAGAAGGTCAGGGACTCCGGGAAATTGTGTTGGCGCAACTGGAGAATCTCGCCGAGATCGTTGCCGAGGTAAGGGCAGAGGCTCCGGAAATTATGAAAGTACAAAGGAGCAGACTGCTGACCCGAATCTCCCAACTGGAAGTTGAGGTTGATACAGGTCGGCTTGAACAGGAACTGGTTTTTTTTGCCCAGAAAGCAGATGTTGCAGAAGAACTTGACCGCCTCGCGACCCATATCATTGAAATCAGGAGCACGTTTGAGACCAAAGGACCCATCGGACGCCGGTTGGATTTTCTGATGCAGGAACTAAATCGAGAGGCCAACACTCTTTCTTCAAAAGCGTCTGTTGCCCGAACTTCTCTGCAGAGTGTTGATTTGAAAGTGATCATCGAACAGATGCGCGAACAGATACAGAACATTGAGTAGTCAGCACGAAGGTCAGCTGTTTGTCGTATCAGCCCCCTCGGGTGCTGGTAAAACCAGCCTGGTCAAGGCACTCATTGAGCGAGTTGGGCGAATTCAAGTGGCCACCTCACATACGACCCGGGCTCGGCGTGCCGACGAAATCGATGGTGTAAACTACTTTTTTGTCGCCGAATCGCGTTTTCAGCAGATGATCGCTGATGATGATTTCCTCGAGTGGGCACGCGTATTCGAACGCTATTACGGCACCAGCCGCGAAGAAGCCGCGCACATTCTTGCCGAAGGCCAGCACCTGCTCCTCGAAATCGACTGGCAAGGTGCCGCACAGGTGCGGATTTCGAATCCAAAGGCACAGTCCATTTTCATTCTGCCACCTTCTCTAACCACCCTGCGCGATCGTCTGGAGAAGCGCGCCCAGGACGATGATGAAACAGTACGTGCTCGCACGCGTGCTGCCATCACCGAAATATCGCATTATTCGGACTTCGACTTCCTCATTGTTAACGACAATTTTGATGTTGCCCTGGACCAGCTAGAGGCAATTGTGCTCGGACGCGGCGAGCCATTCACCCTCGAAAAGCAGAAACGTACGTTGAAGGAGCTGCTAAACAGCCTTTTGTCTGATTCACCTCACACCTGAAACGCTAAATTGCCACTATTCGTGCCATAATATTGTCAGTTCACGCGTTTGTAGCTAAACTGTGCGGTCCTTTCATACCGGTCGTCAGCAACAGTCTGACCCGGTGAGCAAAATTTAGCATTCCTGGAGATTCACAATGGCTAGAGTGACAGTCGAAGATTGCCTTGAACATGTAGATAACAGATTCGAGCTGGTGATGGTCTCGAGCAAACGCGCAAGACAAATAGCCACCCTGGGCAAAGAACCGAAGGTGCCGCTGGAAAACGACAAACCCACCGTTCTGGCGCTTCGGGAGATCGCCGGTGGTTTCATTAATGCCTCGATACTTGATGAAACAATACAGGAAGAACCAGAACCCATGGTGCTTGGTTCGCACGGTCAGGATGGATTTGAAACACACGACCCTGAGTTCTAATTACCTTTGTTTACTTCCTAAGCGGATCATTGTCAGCAGGGGCACACCATGCTGACAATTGACTCATTCGCCGCTGATCTACGCACCTACCTCGAACCGTCGCAAATAGACCAGGTCAAGAAGGCCTATTCCTTCGCCAAGGATGCCCACCAGGGACAAACGCGAAAATCTGGCGAGCCCTATATCACCCATCCTTTGGCGGTTGCCTCGATACTTGCTGATATGCATATGGATCACCAGTGTCTGATGGCGGCACTGTTGCACGATGTCATTGAAGACACCGGAATTCCGAAACACACCATCGTCAAAGAGTTTGATGATCAGGTTGCCGAGTTAGTGGATGGTGTCAGCAAGTTAAAAAGCATGTTCGAATCACGGGCAGAAGCGCAGGCGGAGAACTTCCAGAAAATGACCCTGGCCATGTCCAAGGATATCCGGGTGATTCTGGTTAAACTGGCCGACCGGCTACACAACATGCGCACACTTTCCCACCTGGACCCGGACCGCCGCAGGCGCATCGCTAAAGAAACACTGGAGATATACGCGCCAATTGCCAATCGCCTGGGAATGAACAATATCCGCATTGAATTCGAAGAGCTGGGATTCAAGGCCATGTATCCCCTGCGTTCGTCCATGATTGAGAAAGCCGTAAAACGTGCGCGGGGAAATCGTAAGGAAATTGTCAGTAAAATTCTGGACTCCATTTCTGCGGCGCTCAACCGGGAAAATATTCACGCGGAAGTTTTTGGCCGAGAAAAGCATCTCTATAGTATTTACGACAAAATGCGCTCGAAGCGAAAATCATTCACCGAAATTATGGATGTCTACGCATTTCGAATTCTCGTTGACAGTGTGGATACCTGCTACCGGGTCCTCGGCACGGTCCACAATCTCTATAAACCCGTGGCCGGTCGATTTAAAGACTACATCGCCATTCCCAAGGCAAACGGCTACCAATCACTGCACACAACGCTGTTTGGCATGCACGGCATTCCAATCGAAATTCAGATTCGCACTCATGAGATGGAGATGGTTGCCAACAACGGCATTGCAGGCCACTGGCTCTATAAAACCAGTGAGGATTCCGTCTCCGGCAGCCACAAACGCGCACGGGAGTGGATGAAAGGGCTTCTCGAGCTACAGCAAAGCGCGGGTAATTCTCTGGAATTCATTGAGAACGTAAAAATCGACCTGTTCCCCGATGAGGTTTACATCTTCACACCTCGCGGTGAAATCTATGAGTTTCCACACGGTTCAACCCCGGTTGATTTTGCCTATGGGGTCCATACAGACATCGGCAATACCTGCGTTGCCTGTCGCATAGACCGACGACTTGCGCCCCTCTCGGCAACCCTGGAAAGTGGTCAGACAGTCGAGATAATCACTGCTCCCGGAGCCTTGCCTAATCCCGCATGGCTCAGTTTTGTCACCACCGGCAAAGCCAGGGGTGGAATTCGTCATGCCCTGAAAAACCAGCAGCGCAACGAGTCGGTTACCCTCGGTCAGCGCCTGCTCGAGCGAACGCTGCAAACCTATAAGCTGACTTTGAAAGACATCGATCCGGCAAAACTGCACAAGGTACTGGAAGATCGCAAGATAGCTGATTTGTCCTCACTACTGGCCGAAATTGGCCTTGGCAATCAAATGGCTTATGTGATCGCCGCCAAGCTGGTTTCGCTGCCGGACAACCCGGAAGAGGGCAACTACCAGGGCCCACTGGCCATCATGGGAACAGAAGGCATGGTAGTTACCTACGCCCGCTGCTGTAAACCGATACCCGGTGACCCGATCATCGGGCACATCAGCGCAGGTCGGGGTATCGTTGTACATACGGACAATTGCAAGAATATGCAGGAACTGCGCAACAAACCTGAAGAGATCATGGCGGTCCGCTGGGACCCCAAGGTCGAACAGGAATTTTCCGTCGAACTTCGAGTTGAACTCGAGCACGAAAAGGGCATCGTTGCCGAACTTGCCTCAACGATCACTAACGCCGACGCGAACGTTGAGCGCATTAACATGATCGAGAAGGATGCGCGTCTGGGCACCCTCAATATTGTTCTTTCGGTTCACGATCGCGTACATCTGGCTAATGTCATCAAGAGAATAAGAACCATCAAGGGCATCAACAAGATCATAAGGGTGCGAAGCTAGAGCTTGCCGGACCCCTGAAGGAGTGAGGAAATAAATGCAGAACAAATCCTTATCGATCAACGCCATATCAACTGCGGCGGCCCCCGCGGCGATCGGACCCTACTCCCAGGCTGTCTTGCACAACCAGACAGTTTACATCAGCGGTCAGATCCCACTGCTGCCTGACACCATGGAATTGGTGGGAAACAATATAGATGATCAGGTCGCTCAGGTGTTCCTGAATCTCAGCAGTATTTGTGAAGCTGCCGGGGGAAGTCTGGACTCAGTACTGAAATTTACGGTTTACCTTACAAACCTCGAGCACTTTGGTGCTGTAAATGCGGCCATGGAAACAATCCTTAGTACTCCTTACCCGGCGCGCGCAGCCATCGGCGTTTCCAGTTTACCGCGGGGTGCATTGGTAGAAATCGATGCAATTATGGCGCTTTAGGAAAGCCAGCCCCGATGGACCTGGATAAGTCACCAGTCGACTCGCTCAAGGGCGTTGGTCCGTCGCTTTCGGAAAAGCTCGCCAAAATGAGCATTCACACCCTGCAGGATGTTCTATTTCATCTTCCCTCGCGCTACGAGGACCGAACCAGGATTACACCGATCGGTGCATTGAAACCTGGTGATACTGTTGTAATTGAAGGCGAAGTGCTTGCCTGTGATGTGACCTTTGGACGGCGCAGAAGCCTGCTGGCAATACTTGAAGACAAGACCGGGCGTATTGGCCTGAGGTTTTTTCACTTCAACAAAACACAGCAAAAAGGACTGTCACCGGGAAGCCCGCTTCGTTGTTTTGGTGAAGTTCGCCGCGGTGCTTCGGGCCTTGAAATCTACCACCCGGAATATTCAAGGGCACAGGAATCAGACTTGCCGGACCGACTGACGCCGGTATATCCATCCACCGAGGGATTATCGCAAAATCGATATCGACAGCTGGTTGCCAGGGTAATGGATCTGATGGATCACGGCGAGGTCTTAAAAGAGCTGCCTGTGCTGGAAAATTCAATCTCCAGGCTAAATATCAACGATGCACTAAGGCTGGTCCACACTCCCCCACCAGAGATTGATCTCGCTGCACTGATGGATGGACGCCACCCCGCGCAACAGAAGCTCGCCTTTGAAGAAATGTTAGCGCACCAGATCATTTTGCGAATCTCACGCGAAGAAATAAACCTGCTCACCGCACCCGGATTCAGTCCACCGGCAGCGCTTCACCGGAAACTGCAGGCATCTCTGGGATTCACATTGACGAATGCTCAGTCCAGGGTCGCCGTGGAAGTCGCCAATGATCTGGCCCGCAGGTCGCCTGCGTTGCGGCTGGTTCAGGGAGACGTTGGCTCTGGTAAAACTGTTATTGCTGCACTTTCTGCGGTCCACGCTGTTGAAAACGGACTGCAGGTTGCCATCATGGCGCCAACCGAAATTCTCGCTGAACAGCACCTGCTCAACCTGTCAAACTGGCTGATCCCACTGGATATCAACGTCGCCTGGTTAACCGGTAAGATCAAAGGCAAAAAAAGAAGCTCAACACTTGAGACAATGGCCAGCGGCGAGGCCCAGGTAATCGTCGGTACACATGCGTTGTTTCAGTCAGATGTCCACTTCCATAACCTTGGCCTGGTGATCATCGATGAACAGCACCGATTTGGCGTACACCAGCGAATGGCCCTCCGGGAGAAAGGCGGCTCAGACACTGCCATGCCACATCAACTGGTGATGACAGCAACGCCCATACCAAGAACGCTAACCATGAGTCTTTACGCCGACATGGACTGTTCTGTTATTGATGAATTGCCTCCAGGCCGGTCTCCGGTAACAACGGTTGTGTTGCCGGACAACCGACGCGAGGAAGTTATCAGCCGTGTTGATTCAGCCTGCCGGACCGGTGCCCAGGCTTACTGGGTGTGCACGCTCATTGAAGAGTCAGAGGCATTGCAGTGTGAAGCGGCTGAGGTCACTGCCACTCGTCTAGCGGAGGAACTTAGCGGTCTCAACATCGGATTGATTCACGGCAGATTATCCTCTCAGGAAAAAACCGAGCGCATGGCTGAGTTCAAACAGGGCAAGATTGATTTGCTCGTCGCCACGACGGTAATCGAAGTCGGAGTTGACGTGCCCAACGCGAGCCTTATGGTGATCGAGAACAGTGAGCGACTCGGTCTGGCTCAACTTCATCAGTTACGTGGACGCATTGGTCGAGGGGAGAAAAAAAGCCACTGTGTATTACTCTACCACCCACCGCTCGGCGAGACCGGGAAAAAACGCCTGAATGTAATGCGCGAAAGCGACGATGGCTTTTTCATTGCAGAACAGGATCTGCGTATACGAGGTCCCGGCGAACTTTTCGGAGCGAAACAGTCGGGAAGTCTGCAATTCAAAATTGCTGACCTTATCCGGGATCATCACATGCTGGGTGCCGTCGCTGAGGCTTCAAAGCGGCTGCTGGTTAAGGACCAGACCACCGCCAGAGCAATCGTTGCTCGCTGGATTACCAGCCCGGAAGAGTTCTCCCAGGTCTAGACCACCGCTTCAGTTTCCGCGTCACTGTCCTGACTGAATACGTCCATATCAAACTTGTTTTCGGAGCGCGCAACAATCGTTGCAACACTCGCATCACCCGTGACATTAACGGCTGTCCTCAGCATATCGAGCAACCGGTCAACCCCGATGATCAGCGCGATGCCCTCAACCGGCAAGCCGACCTGGGTTAAAACCAGTGCCAGGGTAATCAGCCCAACGCCCGGCACACCGGCAGTACCGATCGATGCCAGTGTCGCAGTCAGGATTACCATCAGATAACCCGTTAACGAGATATCGATGTTGTAGGCCTGGGAGATAAAGACCGTGGCCACTCCCTGCATGATCGCGGTACCGTCCATATTGATCGTGGCCCCGAGAGGTACCGTGAACGCTGCTACTTCATTCCTGACACCCAATCGCTTCTCAACGGTTTCAAGAGTGACTGGCAAGGTTGCATTACTCGATGATGTGCTGAAAGCATAGGCCAGCACCGGCGCGACATTTTTGAGAAAGATCCAGGGATTAAGATTGGCTAAAAACCGAACCAGTAATCCGTAGGTCAGGAAAAAATGCAGAATAAGTACACCAACAACCGTAAAGAAGTATTTAGCCAGATCGCCGATCGCGGAAAATCCCATATTGGCAAACAGGCTGACCATGAGGCAGAACACACCAACCGGTGCGACCGCCATGAGCATGAGGATTAAACGCATAATCACCTCGTCCCAGTCATTCAAGGTCGCTCGAACCCGCTGTCCAGGTTCCCCGCACTTGTTGATGGCGACTCCAACGAGCAGCGCAAAAACGATAACCTGCAGCATGTTCCCCTCGGCCATTGCCTTAACCGGGTTGGTGGGGAAAATATTGATCACAACCTGTTTTAGTGAAGGGCTTTCGGCGGCGATATATTGCGCATCCGTGTTCAGATTAATACCGATACCTGGATTGACTGCAGTTGCCACGATTAGAGCGAGGGCAATAGCCACTGCTGTTGTTAGCAGATATAACAGAATGGTTTTTAGTCCGATACGCCCCATACTGCTTCCGTCAGACAGGTTGCTTGCCCCACAAACCAGCGAAATGAAAACCAATGGCACAACAAGCAGCTTTAAGCTGTTGATGAATATCTTCCCGCCAACCTCAAACAGGCCATCAACAACGTAGACCTGGAGCAGCCCATCCGCTGCCGGCGTCATGAAATGAATCAGTGAGCCCAGCAGGAATCCGGCTGCCATGCCGATCAGGATATTACGCGTAAGCTTATTGCGGTCCATTTAAACCTAACCTGTTTTTATTTTTTCAGTCTATTTCTATCATCTCGAAATCTTCTTTGCTGACGCCGCATTCAGGGCAAACCCAGTCATCCGGGATATCCTGCCAGCGGGTTCCGGGCGCGAAGCCCTCTTCCTCGAGACCCATCGCTTCATCGTAGATAAAGCCACACACAATACATTGCCACTTTTTCATTAACGTCCTTAATATTCCTCGTAACCCGCAGGTTATTGTTGAAGGCTTAAATAAGCGTCGTATACTAACTTATTTATTGTGACCAAACATTAGTCATGCCAGCAGCAAGAATGTCGGTAGATGCGCTTCGCGCGCACGTTTTAAGCCACTATCCCAGAACACCCGATTACGTTGAGCTAACACGCCTCAATCGCCCAATTGGTATCTACCTCCTGCTCTGGCCGACGCTCTGGGCACTCTGGATCGCAGCAGAAGGGTTCCCCGGCTGGCACCTGTTTCTGGTGTTCACAATTGGTACGGTGCTGACCCGTTCAGCAGGTTGTATCGTCAACGATATTGCGGATCGGAAATTTGATGGTCAGGTGAAACGAACCAGCAATCGTCCGCTGGTGACTGGGCACCTGAATGTGCCCGACGCCTTGACCCTGATGGCGGTACTGTTGTTTTGCGCGCTACTGTTGGTTCTCAGCACGAACCTGAAGACGGTCGCCCTGGCGGCGATGGCCGCGATGATCGCGGGCATTTATCCGTTCATGAAACGGTACATTTATCTGCCGCAGGTTGTTCTGGGGATCGCATTCTCCTGCGGCATTCCGATGGCCTTCACCGCAATGTCCCTGCCTGTTTCCGAGGTTGTCGGACTCCTGATGGCTGCCAATCTGATCTGGACTGTCGCCTATGACACCGAGTATGCGATGGTCGACCGCGACGACGATTTACGTCTCGGCCTGAAATCTTCCGCCATTCTCTTTGCGGAGATGGACAAGACAGTGATCGCTGTCCTTCAGGCACTTTTTTTAGTCACGCTGTTTTTCGTTGCACATCAGGCGAGTCTCGGCTGGCCATTTTATCTTGGTTGCGCCTGCGCTGCAGGATTACTCATTTATCAGCAGTTTCTAATCATTGATCGTAAGCGGGACGCCTGTTTTGCCGCATTTCGTAACAATCACTGGGTCGGTCTCAGCATTTTTCTGGGTATCGTCGGGCACTACGCCATCAGCTGACACGCTGGTTTTCAGCGAATTTCTACGCTTCCTATTGTATTAACTACCCTTGTAGTTAATACTGTCTGTCGATTTCCATAACATGAACGGGAAAAGGCGAGATGGACAATATTATTTCGCAAATTCAACAGCTTGGGTTTAGCGCCTACGAGGCCAAGGCCTATACCGCGTTGCTCGTATGTCAACCTGCCAGTGCTTATGAGATTGCAAAACAGGCAGGGATACCTACTTCCAAAATTTACGAAACAGTCAGTCGTCTGGTCGCCAGAGAGGTGATATGCCCGCTTCATTCCCCGGACGAATCGCGCCAGGAGTATGCCGCCCTGGCTGCTGCTGATTTTCTTAACCGAATTCGTGAAACCACCCTGGCACAAACCGATGAACTGCTGCCGCGGCTGACAGGGTTATCCAGCATGACGGCAACAGACCCGATCTGGCCACTGTTAAGCGAAGTCAGTATCCAGCGACGGGTACTCGAAGTCATCAACAGTACGCGACATAGCCTTTTGATATCCCTGTGGCCCCAGGAACTTGAGTGGCTGGGAAACGACCTGACACGACTGGAGGCCTTTGGCGTAAATATAGCGATGGTTCATTTTGGTGAACCCGCGCAAAAAATCGGAGCGACTTATCACCATCCGGTCGAAAAAACGCTTTATGAAGAGAAGGGGGGGCGAGGTCTCACACTGGTTGCGGACGGAAACATTGTGGTCATCGCAAACTACCAGGCCGATGGCAGCATCGAAGGATCCTGGTCGAGAAACAAAACCTTCGTGACAGTCGCCGAGGACTACATTAAACACGACGTTTATATCACCAAGGTTACTCGCTTTCTCGGTCCTGCGGTAAAAGCGCGATTTGGCCGGGACTATGAGCAACTCCGGGATGTATTCGATGCGGACGCCTGATTTCAAGGCCGAATTTCAATCCAGACGAGGACCACCCGATGCAAACATTTTCAATCGACGGCCAGATATGTACCAAATCCGAAGCATCCATTTCCGTTCTGGACCATGGCCTCCTTTACGGTGATGGTGTATTTGAGGGATTGCGTTTTTACAACCAAAAAGTGTTTGAAGCTGACTCGCACCTGGAACGGCTCGAGGCGTCCGCCCAGGCCATTATGCTCAATATTCCCATGAACAAAACGGAACTCAACGACGCCATCAAAGCAGCGGTTGGCGAGTCCGGAATGCAGGACGGTTACATACGCCTGGTTGTCACCCGGGGTGAAGGCCCGCTGGGCATTAATCCCACGGCCTGCTCAGCGCCACGGGTGATCATCATCGTAGATGAACTTTCCATGGTTTCCGCCGCCGTCAGGGAGCAGGGTGCAAAACTCATCATCGCGTCTACGCGAAGATTGAAGCCAGATCAGCTTGATCCGCGAATCAAGAGCCTGAACTACCTCAACCAGGTGCTGGCCAGACTTGAAGCCAATGCAGCAGGCGCGGACGAGGCAATCTTATTAAACGACCAGGGCAGGGTCGCCGAGGGAACCGCCGACAACCTGTTTATCGTGAAGCAGGGAGAACTGATGACACCGGCCTTATATGAAGGTGCACTTAACGGTATCACGCGGGCATTTGTTATTCAGTGCGCTATCGAACTCCACATTCCCGTGGTCGAGAAACCGCTTTCTCCCTTTGACCTGTATACCGCAGATGAATGCTTTTTAACGGGCACTGGCGCAGAACTCATTCCGGTCAGAGAGGTTTCCGGCAGACAGATCGCTGTCGTCAGGGGGGCCACCTTCAATCAAATTCAGGCGAAGTTCAATGCCGCCTGTAATGGAGCCCTTGACTCCTGAGAGGTTATGCTAAGCTTAGAGCCTTCCGGAAATCACCCCAACCAGAAACTCATGTCGCGCTTAATCCGCCTGATTGATCAGATCAATGAATTCATCGGTTCATCAGTGGCCTGGCTCACTCTGTTCATGATGATCATCACGTGTATCGTCGTTGTGATTCGATACGCGCTTAATCTGGGTTCGATCGCCTTGCAGGAATCGGTCATGTACCTCCACGGTACTCTGTTCATGCTAGGGATTGGCTACACCTTGAAAAATCAGGGGCATGTGCGTGTCGACGTCCTCTACACCCGTTTTTCAGTGAAGCATAAGGCCCTGGTTGACTTGTTTGGAACCGTGGTTTTTTTAATGCCGCTATCGATTTTTCTGTTCCTCGCCAGCCTCGACTATGTTGCGTTTTCCTGGTCCCTGCGTGAGGGCTCGGCACAGCCCGGCGGTCTGCCCGGGGTTTTCCTCTTAAAGACCCTCTTACCACTGATGGCCGGCCTGCTGTTTTTACAAGGACTCTCTGAGCTCGCAAAGTCGATTGTGGCGCTAAGATCTGACCCAGGGACTGCAATTGAGGAATCCCAATAGGTGGTTGCTTACATTCCCCTGATCATGTTCGCTGCAACTTTTTTATTGCTGCTGCTGGGTTATCCGGTAGCGCTGACACTGGCCGGCACCGCCCTCATTTCGGCAGCAGCCGGAATGGCCGCCGGGATATTCGACACAGCCTTTCTGATGGCGATGCCCAATCGCCTCTATGGCATCGTCACCAACCAGACCCTGATGGCCGTACCGCTGTTTGTTCTGATGGGGGTGATCCTGGAGAAATCCCGCATCGCTGAGAACCTGCTCGATTCGATGAGCAGACTCATCGGTCCGTTCCCCGGCGGTCTCGGACTCGCAGTCACCATCGTCGGCATGCTGATGGCCGCCAGTACAGGAATTGTGGGGGCCACTGTGGTGACGATGGGATTGATGTCCTTGCCCAGTATGCTGCGCGCGAACTATGATCCGGCACTGGCGTGTGGCGCCATTTGTGCTACCGGGACCCTGGGACAGATTATCCCCCCGTCAATCGCGCTGGTACTCCTCGGTGACGTCCTCTCAAACGCTTACCAGCAGGCACAATTGAGCCAGGGCATATTTAGTCCGCGTACCATTTCAGTAGGAGATCTTTTCGCCGGTGCGATCATTCCCGGTGTCATTCTGGTCTGCCTCTATGCTCTCTATATATGGCTTGTCGCTGTGTTCAAACCGGAGAAGGCACCACCGGCAGAGCAGGCAAAAATCGATATATTCAACGTTTTCACCAGCCTGATTCCACCGCTGATTCTGATCGTTATTGTGCTGGGATCGATTTTGGCCGGCGTCGCAACGCCAACGGAAGCTGCTGGTGTGGGTGCAATGGGTGCCCTGTTGCTTGCACTACTGGGACGGTCACTCAATCTGGATCAACTAAAATCAGTCACGGCTTCCACCACCCGAACCACGTCCATGGTGTTCTTCATCCTGATCGGTGCGTCTTTGTTTTCCCTGGTTTTTCGCGGTTTCGGCGGTGACGACCTGGTGGAAGCACTATTTGAAGACATGCCCGGCGGGGTGATCGGCGCCACCACGATCGTCATGATCATCATATTCCTCCTGGGTTTTATCCTGGACTTCATCGAGATCACTTTCGTTGTCGTTCCCATCGTTGGACCGGTCTTAATGGCGATGGGCCTCGACCCCGTCTGGCTTGGTGTGATGATTGCCATCAACCTGCAGACTTCATTCCTCACCCCGCCATTTGGATTTGCGTTGTTTTACCTTCGCGGAGTTGCGCCGGTTGAGGTCTCAACGGCAGCGATCTATCGAGGTGTGGTGCCGTTTATTATTATCCAGCTCGCGGTATTACTGCTAATTGCCTGGCAGCCTTTGCTGGCAACCTGGCTCCCCTCAGCAATCTATGGGCATTAATGTCCTGCCCGTGCATTAATGTAAGCTCGCTCAGATACTTCCTCATAGGCGACAACGGTTTTCTTGTAGTTGCTGTAGGACTCAAAGATGCGTTTGCTTAATGGGTCTTCGTCGACGATCTCGCGAGTGACATCAGCCGAGATCTTTTCAAGCGCCTCCAGGACATCAGCAGGAAGTCGACGCAACTGAACACCGTGGACATCAATTAGTTCACGCAACGCCGCGTTGTTCCTGGTTGTGTACTCAGCCAAAAGATCATTGTTCACCGCCAGAATTGCGTTACGGAGGATTTCCTGAAGGTCTTCCGGCAGAGAATCCCAGGCCTGTTTGTTGACGATCGCCTCAAGCGTC